>NZ_BAAGXY010000008.1:0-79808 GCF_054779595.1 Angustibacter peucedani | reverse complement strand
GCCGCGGCGAGCGGCTGCGCCGGCGGGTGGAGGGCGAGCTCGCGGTGCTGCAGCCGGCGACGTCCGGGGTGGTGCCCGGGGCGAGCGCCCCGGCCGGCGCCGCGGCGGCCGGACCGACGTCCCGCGGTGGCACCCGGCGCGTGCTGCACCTGGTGACCAACGCGCTGCCCGAGGTGCAGGCCGGGTACACCGTGCGCACCCAGGGCATCGCGCTCGCGCAGCAGCGGCAGGGCGACGACGTGCACGTGGCCACCCGGCTCGGGTTCCCCGTCACGGCCGGCGCGGTGGCCGCCGCGGCCGAGGTCGAGGTCGACGGCGTGCCGTACCACCGGCTGCTGCCGTTCGGGCCGCTGCCGGCGCTGGACGACGACCGGCTGCGCCACGACGTGCGGGCCACCGAGGCCCTCGTGCGCCGGCTGGACCCCTCGGTGCTGCACGCCCACAGCAAGCACCTCAACGCCCAGGTCGCCCTCGCCGTCGGGCGGCGCGTCGGGCTGCCGGTGGTCTACGAGGTGCGCGGCTTCCTCGAGGAGACCTGGCGCAGCCGCGGCGGCAGCGCCGAGTCGGACGTGTACCGGCTGGGCCGCGCCGCCGAGACCTGGTGCATGCAGCAGGCCGACGCGGTGGTCACGCTGTCGCACAGCATGCGCGACGACGTCCTGGCCCGTGGCGTGCCGGCCGACCACGTCCACGTCGTGCCGAACGCCGTCGACGACGCCTACCTGCCCGAGCCGGACGACGGCACCGCGCTGCGCGCCGAGCTCGGCATCGACCCGGCGTCCGTGGTGCTGGGCGTGATCAGCACCCTCAACGAGTACGAGGGGATCGACGTCCTGGTCGAGGCGGCCGCGCAGCTGCACCGCGACGGCGCCCCCGTGCACCTGCTGGTCGTCGGCGACGGGCCGGCGCGCGCCGCGCTCGTCGAGCAGGCCGCGGCCGCGGGTCTGCCCGCCGACCGCGCCACGTTCACCGGACGCGTGCCGCGCGAGCGCGCCCGGCTCGCCCACACCGCGGTCGACGTGTTCTGCGTCACGCGCCGCGACACCCCCGTGACCCGGCTCGTCCCTCCGCTGAAGCCGTTGGAGGCCATGGCCAGCGGCCGACCCGTGGTGGCGAGCGACCTGCCGCCGCTGCGCGAGACCGTCACGGACGGCGAGACCGGGCTGCTCGTGCCCCCCGACGACCCCTCGGCGCTCGCCGGGGCCATGATCCCCCTGCTGTACGATGCTGACGCCCGACACCGCATGGGCCGGGCTGCCCGGTCGTGGGTGCTCGAGCACCGCACGTGGCACCAGGCCGCACGCTGGTACGGAGCGCTGTACGACGGTCTGGGCCGGCACGGCACCGGGGCCGCGCCTCCCGCCACCTCTCGCTAGAAGGAGCCGATCGGTGAACGTCGACCTCGCGGTCATCGGGCTGGGCTACGTCGGCCTGCCCCTCGCCCAGGAGGCCGCGCGATCCGGCCTCTCCGTCGTGGGGCTCGACCTCAACACCTCGGTCGTCGAGGGCCTGAACGCCGGCCGCTCGCACGTCGACGACCTCTCCGACGCCGACATCGCCGAGATGCTCGGGCAGGGCTTCAGCGCCAGCACCGACGAGAGCGTCCTGGACGACGCCAAGGCCGTCGTCATCTGCGTGCCGACCCCGCTCTCGGACGACTCCGGCCCCGACCTGCGGGCCGTCGAGTCGGCCACCGGCGCGGTGGCGCGCCACCTGCACCAGGGCCAGCTCGTCGTCCTGGAGTCGACCACGTACCCCGGCACCACCGACGAGGTCGTGCGCCCGATCCTCGAGGCCGGCGGCCTGGTCGCCGGCCAGGACTTCCACCTCGCCTTCTCGCCCGAGCGGATCGACCCGGGCAACGAGAAGTTCGGCATGCGCAACACCCCCAAGGTCGTCGGCGGCCAGACCCCGGCCTGCACCGACGCCGCCGCCGAGCTGTACGGGCGCTTCGTCGACACCGTGGTGCGCGCCAAGGGCACCCGCGAGGCCGAGACGTCCAAGCTGCTCGAGAACACCTACCGGCACATCAACATCGCGCTGGTCAACGAGATGGCCCGGTTCTGCAACGAGCTGGACGTCGACCTGTGGGACGTCATCCGCTGCGCGTCGAGCAAGCCGTTCGGGTTCCAGGCCTTCTACCCCGGTCCGGGCGTCGGCGGCCACTGCATCCCGATCGACCCGAACTACCTGTCGCACAACGTGCGCGCCAAGCTCGGCTACCCGTTCCGCTTCGTCGAGCTCGCGCAGGAGATCAACGCGACGATGCCGGCGTACGTCACGCACCGCGCGCAGAACATCCTCAACGAGGGTGGCCTGGCCCTGAACGGCTCGAAGGTGCTGCTGCTCGGCGTCACCTACAAGCCCGACATCGCCGACCAGCGCGAGTCGCCCGCCGTCCCGGTGGCGCGCCACCTGGCCGGCCTGGGCGCGGTGCTCAGCTACCACGACCCGCACGTGACCGACTGGAAGATCACGGGCCTGTCGCCGCAGCGCGCCGACGACCTCGACACCGCCGTCGCCGAGGCCGACCTCGTGGTGCTGCTGCAGAACCACTCGTCGTACGACGTCGACGACCTCGCCCAGCGCTCCAAGCGCTTCTTCGACACCCGAGGGGTGTCCACGTCGGAGAGCGCCACCCGGCTGTGACCGCGGGCACGACCTCCGCCACGACGCCCACGGGCGAGGTGCAGGACGCCGCAGAGCTGGCGCGTCGCTACGGGCTCACGCAGATGGGCGTGCGCCCGGGCCTGGTCGACTACGTCCGCAAGCTGTGGCAGTTCCGCTACTTCATCCGCACGCTGGCGACGTCCAAGGCCTACGCGCGCAACCAGGGCAGCTACCTGGGGCAGCTGTGGTCGGTGCTGACGCCGCTCATCAACGCGACGGTCTACTACTTCATCTTCGGCGTGCTGCTGGGCACCCGCGGCGGCATCGAGAACTTCCCGGCGTTCCTCGTCGTGGGCGTGTTCCTGTACCGCTTCTCGACCAGCTCGATCAACGCGGGCGCGCGCTGCCTGACGCAGAACATGAGCCTGGTGCGGTCGTTGCACTTCCCCCGGGCGGTGCTGCCGGCGGCCACGGTGCTGACCGAGCTGACCACGCTCGCGCCAGCGCTGTTCGTCATGGTGCTGATCGTGCTGGTCACCGGCGAGGCCCCGCGCTGGGAGTGGCTGCTGCTGCCGGTCGCCGTCGCGATGCACTGGCTGTGGAACACCGGGCTGGCCTTCATGATGGCCCGCGTCACCACGCGCATCCCCGACCTGACGAACCTGCTGCCGTTCGCGCTGCGCATCCTCATGTACGTCTCGGGCGTCTTCTTCAGCGTCGACCACTACGTCGGCCACGGCGCGCTCGGCAAGGTCATGACCTACCAGCCGCTGGCCGTCTACCTGCAGCTCGCGCGCTCGTGCCTGCTCGAGCAGTTCCCCATCGTGTGGTCGATGTGGCTCGTCGGCCTCGGCTGGGCGGTGCTGTTCGTGCTCGTGGGGTTCCTGCTCTTCTGGCGCGCCGAGGAGAGCTACGGCCGTGACTGACCACGTCGACGAGGACATCGACTTCGAGGCCGACGCGCCCGAGGGCCCCCGGCCGGTGCACCGGCCGCTGGGCGACCCCTCGCTGGTCGTCGACGACCTGCACATCACCTACCGGGTGTTCGGCGGCAAGAAGAAGGGCACGACCGGCGCTCCCCCGAGCCGCCTGGCGCGGCTGCGCCAGCGCTCGAGCGGGCACGTCGGCTCGGTCGTCGAGATCCCCGCCGTGCGCGGGGTCTCGTTCGTCGCCCGGCACGGCGAGGCCATCGGCATCATCGGCCGCAACGGCTCGGGCAAGAGCACGCTGCTGCGCGCGGTGGCCGGCCTCATCCCGCCGACCAAGGGCTCGGTGTACGTCAGCGGCGAGCCGTCGCTGCTCGGCGTCAACGCGGCGCTGATGAGCGACCTCACCGGCGAGCGCAACATCATGATCGGCGGGCTGGCCCTCGGCCTCACACCGGCGCAGGTGCGCGAGCGCTTCGACGACATCGTCGAGTTCAGCGGCATCGGCGACTTCGTCTACCTGCCGATGAAGGCCTACTCCTCCGGCATGTCGGCCCGGCTGCGGTTCGCCATCTCGACCGCGGCCACGCCCGACGTCCTGATGATCGACGAGGCGCTGGCCACCGGTGACGCGCAGTTCCGGGCGCGCAGCGCCGAGCGGGTCGCGCAGATCGTCGAGGACGCCGGCACCATCTTCCTGGTCTCGCACTCGCTCGCCTCGATCCGGGCCATGTGCACGCGGGCCATCTGGATCGACAAGGGCGTCGTCGTCATGGACGGGCCGGTCGACGAGGTCTGCGACGCCTACGGCGAGTCCAACAAGAGCACCGGCAAGTCGTCGACGGGCAGCAAGGGCACCGGCGCCAAGAAGCAGAGCTGAGCGGCTCGTGACCGCCCGGCGCGCGCTGGTCGTCACCGTCGTGCACCACCCGCAGGACGCCCGGATCCGCCAGCGCGAGATCGCGGCGCTGCTCGCCGCGGGCTGGCAGGTCACGTACGCCGCACCGTTCAGCGGCTACGGGCTGCCGCCCGACGTCGCGCCGGCCCCTGGCCTGCACCCGGTCGACCTGCCTCGGGCCGCCGGACGTCGTCGGGTCGGCGCGCTGCGGGCCGCCCGGGCCCTGCTCGCCGGGCGCGGACCGGAGCACGACGTGGTGCTGCTGCACGACCCCGAGCTGCTGCTCGCGGCCACCGGCGTGCGCGGGCTGCCGCCGGTGGTGTGGGACGTGCACGAGGACACCGCGGCCGCGGTCTCGATGAAGCCTTGGCTGCCCGGACCGCTGCGCGCTCCGGCCCGCGGCGGCGTCGTGGCCGTCGAGCGGCTGGCCGAGCGGCGGGTCCACCTGCTGCTGGCCGAGCACGCCTACGCCGAGCGCTTCGGCCGCCAGCACGTCGTCGTCCCGAACACGGTGGCGGTGCCGGACCACGTCGCTCCCCCGGGCGACGACCGCGTCGTGTACGTCGGGCACCTCACCCGGGCGCGCGGCGCGGTCGAGATGGTCGAGGTGGCGCGCCGGCTCGCCGACGTCGACGGCCCGCGAGTGCACCTGGTCGGGAACGCCGACGCCTCGACGTCCGCGCTGCTCGACGCGGCGGTGGCGGACGACGTGCTGACCTGGCACGGGTTCCTGCCGTCGGCCGAGGCGCAGTCGCACCTGGGCGGCGCGCTCGCCGGGCTGTCTCTGCTCGCCGACCAGCCGAACTACCGCGGCAGCATGCCGACCAAGGTCGTCGAGTACATGGCGCACGGCGTGCCGGTGGTCACGACGCCGCTCCCCCTGGCCGCAGACCTGGTGCGGCGCAGCGGTTCTGGCGTGGTCGTGCCGTTCGGCGACGCCGGGGCGGTGGTCGACGCGGTGCAGGCGCTGGCGGCCGACCCGGCGGGTCGGGCCGCCATGGGCGCGGCCGGCTACCGGGTGGCGGCCGAGGAGTTCGACTGGCGGCGGCTGTCGGCCGACTTCGTCGCCGAGCTCGGCCGCATCGCCGCGTCAGGCCGCTGAGAGCCCGTCGCTACCCGCGTCGCTACCGCGTCCTGGTCGCGGTAGCAGCCACGTCGCGGTCGCCACGCCGGTACCCACGAGCTCCGGCAGCCGTCATCAGGCGCTGGCGCCCTCGGTGGCGGCGGCGACGTCCTGGTCGGCACGGCGCGACAGCGCGCGGGGGCTCGACAGGAAGCCGGTGCCCCAGGACAGGTGCATCGTGGCCAGCGCGACGGGCAGCAACGGCCGGGCCCGCCACGACAGCTCGCGCCCGACGACCGCCGACCCCACCAGCACCCCGGCCAGGTAGGCGCCGGGGACGACGAGCGCCCACGGCACCAGCGGGCTGGCCACGACCCCGAGCGCGCAGGCGGCGGCGGTCACCGGCGGCGCGAGGTACCGCGCGTTGATGGTGCCGGGGTGGTGCCGGCTCACGACCCGACGCCAGCGCCCGTAGTGGAAGTACTGCGACGCCAGGGCTCTCACCGAGTCGCGCGGCCGGTAGGTGACCTTCAGGTCCGGCGTGAACCAGACGCGTCCGCCCGTCGCGCGGATGCGGTGGTTCATCTCCCAGTCCTGCGCGCGCTGGAAGTGCTCGTCGTACCCGCCGACCCGCTCGAGCGCCGTCCGGCGGAACACCCCGAGGTAGACGGTGTCGGCCTCGCCGGCGCCGCCCCCGACGTGGAAGCTCGCGGCCCCGACCCCGATCTTGCTGCGCATCGCGCACGCGACCGCCTGCTCGAACGGCGTCGTCCCGCGCGCGTCCATCAGCCCGCCGACGTTGTCGGCTCCGGTCTGCTGCAACGTCTCGACGGCGGTGCGCACGTAGCCCTCGGGCAGGATCGCGTGGCCGTCGACCCGCACCACGACCTCGCCGGCGCAGGCGCGGACGGCGGCGTTGAGCCCGTGCGGCGTGCGGCCCGTCGGGTTGTCGATGACCGTCAGCTCGGGGTGCGCGAGCGCCAGCGCGTCCGCCACCTCACGGGTTCGGTCGTGCGAGGGGCCGACGGCGATCACCAGGTCGAGCGGCCCGTCGTACGTCTGCTGCAGCACGCGCTCGACCGCCTCGGCCAGGTGGCGCTCCTCGTCCCGCACCGTCATCACGACGCTCACCGAGGGCCAGGGCACGGCATCGGGGACGGGAGAAGGAGAGCTGGCCACCACGGCGTCGACTGTACCGGGGCGCCGCACGGGGGCCGGTCAGGCGGCGGGTCAGGCCGCCGAGCAGACGGCGGCGGTCTGGCGCGCCGAGCGCGCCTTGGCCGCCTTGGTGCGCGGCGTGCTCGTCGAAGGCTTCGACGAGCCCTTGGTCGCAGACGTCGTCGACGTCCCTTCCGACGCCTTGATCGTGCTGGCCACCTTCGCGCGCACGGCGGCGAAGTCCGGGTGCGACGGCACCGTCAGCGGCGGCACGAACTGCACGCTGGTCAACGGTTGCGAGCGGGCCTTGAGCGACAGGTCGACGAACGTGCCGAGGTCGCCCTGCGGGATCGACGTCTTCACCAGCCCGGCCGACGCCTTCGCCACCTGCTGGAAGCGCAGCAGAACCGTCGCCGGGTCGAGCTGGGCGAGCATCGCGGTCATGACGCAGCGCTGGCGGGCCATGCGCGCGTAGTCGCTGTCGGCGTGACGCGAGCGCGCGTACCAGAGCGCGTGGTACCCGTTCAGCGTGTGGACGCCGGTCTTGAGGGTGCCGCCGTTGCCGATCGGCAGCGGCTGCTTGACGTCGATCGTGACGCCGCCCACGGCGTCCACGAGGTCCTGGAAGCCCTGCAGGTCCATCATCACGTAGTAGTTGATCTTCAGGCCCGAGATGGCCGAGACGGCGTCCATCGTGGCCTGGGCACCGGGGTCCTTCACCGACGCCGGGTACAGGCCCTTGTGGTCGGTCGCGTACGTGTACACGGCGTTGAGCAGGCAGTCGTCGCCGCAGTCGAACCCGTGCGGCAGCGCCGTGTGCATCGGCGAGCTGTCGGGGAACGGGATGTTCTGCATGTTGCGCGGGAACGAGAACATCACCGGCTTGCCGGTGTCGACGTCGATGCTCAGCAGGGTGATCGAGTCGGGCCGCACGCCGATGCGGTCGGCGCCGGCGTCCCCACCCATCAGCAGCACGTTGTAGCGTCCGCCCGCGGCGGCCGAGTGCTTGTTGCCGCCGAACGCGGTGGCCAGCAGCTCGCGGCCGGTGTCGACCTGCCGGGCGGCCCACAGCAGCGGCACGCTGGTGAGGACGACGAGCCCGACCGTGACGCCGGCCGTGGCCCGCCGCACGCCCTGGCTCTGCAGCCGCGGCCGACCCTGCCGCCAGGCGTCGAGGAACAGCAACGGCCACAGCAGCGCCGCGACGACCAGCGCTCCCGTGAGCAGCAGCAGCACCCACGACGACGACATGACGTTGATGACGAGGCTGCGGTCGAGCAGGAACCCGACCACGCCCAGGACGACGAGCCCGACCACCGCGAGCCACGCGCGCAGGGCGACCCGGCCCAGCCGCGAGCCACCCGCGGCCGCCTGCGCGCTGCCCGGCAGCAGCAGGGTCAGCACCAGCAGCACGAAGGCACGGTTGCGCCGCGCCACCGGCGACAGGTAGCGCGGGTCGGCGAGGCGTCGGTCGACGTCCGGTCGGGACGCGGTGGTCGTCGTCATCGCCCGCCAGTATGGGTCGCGCAGGGCGGGTGCTCCGGGACGCTCGGCGGGCGTGTCACACCCGCCCCACCCGTCCCAGGCAGTGCCAACTACCCGAGCGAGCCTCGAAACCGGTGCGATCCGGGCGAAAGGTCTACTTGAGCAGCTGGCGGGCCATGACGAGGCGCTGGATCTGGTTGGTGCCCTCGTAGATCTGGGTGATCTTGGCGTCGCGCATCATCCGCTCGAGCGGGAAGTCCTTGACGTACCCGGCGCCGCCGAGCAGCTGGACGGCGTCGGTCGTGATGTCCATCGCGACGTCCGAGGCGAAGCACTTGGCGGCGGCGCCGAAGAACGACAGGTCGGCGTCCGAGCGCTCGCTCTTGGCGGCGGCGACGTAGACCATGTGGCGCGCGGCCTCGAGCTTCATCGCCATGTCGGCCAGCATGAACTGCACGCCCTGGAACTCGGCGACGGCCTTGCCGAACTGCTTGCGGTCCTTGACGTACGCGAGCGCCGCGTCCAGCGCGCCCTGTGCGATGCCGACGGCCTGGGCGCCGATGGTGACGCGCGTGTGGTCGAGCGTGCGCAGCGCGATCTTCAGCCCCTCGCCGCGCGCACCCACCATGCGGTCGGCCGGGATGCGGCAGCCGTCGAAGTGCAGCTCGCGGGTGGGGCTGCCCTTGATGCCGAGCTTGCGCTCGGGCTCGCCGAAGGTGAAGCCCTCGTCCGCCTTCTCGACGACGAACGCCGTGACGCCACGGCCGCGCGGGGCGTCGGGGTCGGTGACGGCGAGCACCGTGTAGTACTCGCTCACGCCGGCGTTGGTGATCCACGACTTCTGGCCGTTCAGGACGAAGTGGTCGCCGTCCTCGGTGGCCTTGCAGCGCATGCTCGCGGTGTCGCTGCCGGCCTCGCGCTCGGAGAGCCCGTAGCTGAACATCGCCTCGCCGCTGGCCACCGGCGGCAGGTACCTGGCCTTCACCTCGTCACTCGCCGCGAGCAGCAGCGGCATGGTGCCGAGCTTGTTGACCGCGGGGATGAGGGACGACGACGCGCACCCGCGCGCGACCTCCTCGATCACCAGGCAGGTGGCGAGGGCGTCGGCGCCGACCCCGTCGTACTCCTCCGGGACGTGCGGCGCGTGGAAGTCGGCCGCGCGCAGGGCGTCGTAGGCGTCCTGCGGGAAGACGCCCTTGTCGTCGACGTCCGCGGCGTGGGGCGCCACCTTCGCCTCGACGACGGCGCGCACGGCCTCGCGCAGGCCCTCGTGGTCGTCGCTGAGCCGGTACAGGTCGAAGTCGGTCACGAGCCCAGATGTTACCCGTCAGTCACTGCAGCTCCGGCACGACCTCGCGCTCGAACAGCTCGACGTCCTGCAGGTCGTGGGCCGCACCGGCGAAGTTGGTGATCGCGTACCCGAGACCGGCCGCCGCCATGCCCTGCAGCCGCTCGACCAGCTGCTCGGGCGTGCCCACCAGCAGCCCGGCGCGCTGGCCCGCGACGTACTCGTCGAGCCGCTCGTCCGGCACCAGCGGCTCGCGCTGGGCGCGGTACCAGCGCAGCCGCTCCTCGACCTCCGCGTCGTCGCGGCCCACGAACACGTTGTAGTTGGCGGTGCGCACGATCGCGTCGAACTCGGTGCCCACCTCGCGGCAGTGCTCGGCCAGCACCTGCGACTTGTGCCGGAACGCGTCGGGGTCGCCGTCGAAGTTCGTGTACCGCGCGTGCTGGGCCGCGATGCGCAACGTCTTCTTCTCGCCGCCGCCCGCGATCCACAGCGGGATCCCGCCGTCCTGCAGCGGCAACGGACGGCAGATCGCCCCGTCGACCTGGTAGTGCTCGCCCTGCAGCGTGGCCTGGCCCGCCGTCCAGGCCTGGCGCATGATCTGCACGCCCTCGTCGAGCATCGCGATCCGCTCGCCGGCCCGCGGGAACCCGTAGCCGTAGGCGCGCCACTCGTGCTCGTACCAGCCGGCGCCGATGCCCATCTCGACCCGCCCGCGGCTGACGTGGTCGACGGTGGCGGCGACCTTCGCGAGGTACATCGGGTTGCGGTAGGCCATGCAGGTGCACATCTGGCCGAGCCGGATGCGCGACGTCGCCGCGGCGAAGGCGGCCATCAGCGTCCACGCCTCGTGGGTCGACTCCTGGGTCGGCACCGGCACGGTGTGGAAGTGGTCGAAGACCCACAGCGACTCCCACACCGGGTCGGCGTCGAAGCGCTGCGCCAGGCGCAGCATCGTGGGCCAGTCGTCGACCGGGTCGACCCCGACGAGGTCGAGGCGCCAGCCCTGCGGGACGAAGATGCCGAATCGCATGAGGCCGACCCTACGACCGGTGCTGCCGGGCCGCGCGCGCTGCTCGACGCCGCTGCTTATGCTGCGAGACGTGCACACCAACGACCCGGACGTCGTCCGCCGCCTGCTCACCACGCCGGCCACCTGGGCCGTCGTCGGCCTGTCGGCCAACCCCGAGCGCACCGCGCACGGCGTCTCGGAGTGGATGCAGCGCGTGCTCGACGTGCGCGTCGTCCCGGTGAACCCGCGCGGCGAGGACGCGCTGGGCGAGAAGGGCTACCGCTCCCTGGCCGACGTCCCGGACGGCGAGCGGGTCGCCGTCGTCGACTGCTTCGTCAACAGCCGTCGGGTCGGCGAGGTCGTCGACGACGCGATCGCCCACCGCGAGCGGCTCGGCATCAAGGCGGTGTGGCTGCAGCTCGGCGTCGTCGACGAGGACGCGGCCCGGCGGGCGCACGACGCCGGGCTGGACGTCGTCATGGACACCTGCCCGAAGATCGAGTACCCGGCGGTGGCGCGCTAGCGCTCAGCCAGCGGCGCGCGGCAGGTCCTCCACCTCGGGGTGCCGCAGCGTCCACCCGGCCCAGGCCGACTCGACCATCTGGCGCAGGTCGTACGACGCCTCCCAGCCCAAGTGGTGCTGGATGGCGTCGGCCGAGGCGACGGTGCGCGGCGGGTCGCCCGGACGACGGGCCACCACCTCGGGCGTGACGTCCAGGCCGGTGACCTCGCCGATCATGTCGACGACCTCGCGCACCGAGGACCCCACGCCGCGGCCGATGTTGAGCCGCAAGGTCTCGCCGTCGCGCTCGAGGTGCCGCGCCGCGGCCACGTGGGCCGTGGCGATGTCGGCGACGTGGATGTAGTCGCGGATGCAGGTGCCGTCGGGCGTCGGGTAGTCGTCGCCGAAGATGCGCGGCTGCTGGCGGGCCGTCAGCCGCTCGAACACCATCGGGATGAGGTTGAGCGCCTCGGGGTCGCCGAGCTCGGGCGTGGCCGCACCGGCGACGTTGAAGTAGCGCAGGCAGACCGAGCGCACGCCGTACGCGACACCGGCGTCGAGGGCGAGCCACTCGCCGACGACCTTGGTCTGCCCGTACGGGGACTCCGGCTCGAGGTGGCTCTTCTCCTCGACCAGCGCGGTGTCGGGCGCCCCGTACGTGGCCGCGGACGACGAGAAGACGAACTGCTTGACGCCCGCGTCGCGCATTGCCTCCATCAGCACCAGCTGGCCGAGGACGTTCTGGCGGTAGTAGTAGAAGGGGTCCTCGACGCTCTCGCCGACCTGCTTCTTCGCCGCGATGTGCACCACACCGGTGACGCCGTGCTCGGCGATGGTGCGGTCGACGCGCTCGCGGTCGAGCAGCGACGCCTGCACCAGCGGCACGTCGCCGATCCGCGACGCGTCACCGGTCGACAGGTCGTCGAGCACGACGACGTCGACGCCGTCCTGCCGCAGCGCGCGCACCACGTGCGCGCCGATGTACCCCGCCCCGCCCGTCACCAACCACGTCATGCGGCGAGCCTATCGGGGCAGGTGCGGCCCGAGGCCCGCCGCGTCCGGCCGGCCGTCCAGGTCGGCCTTGCGCCGCTCGGCCCGCTCGGCCAGGGCGCTCAGGCCCGGCAGGGCCGCGCCCGCCAGCACCGCGACGAGGCCGCC
Source organism: Angustibacter peucedani (assembly GCF_054779595.1). Classification (NCBI taxonomy): domain Bacteria; kingdom Bacillati; phylum Actinomycetota; class Actinomycetes; order Kineosporiales; family Kineosporiaceae; genus Angustibacter; species Angustibacter peucedani. The sequence continues at coordinate 67,708 of NZ_BAAGXY010000008.1, read as the reverse complement.
CCAGCCGTCGGTGCGGTACGTCCAGACCGCCCCTGCCAGGCCGAACAGGGAGGCGCCGATCACGACGAGCGCACCGTTGCGGCGCCGGCGCGACAGCACCGGGTCCTCGAGCTCGACCAAGCGGCTGGCGTGCCGTTCGGCCACCTGCTCCAGACCCGCGCGCGCCGCACCGGTGGGCAGCTTGCTGGCGATGTCCACCTCGTGCGCCAGCTTGGTCCGCAGGCGCGAGCGCGTGGTCAGGGAACCGAGCCCGGTGACGAACGTGCCGAGGGAGACCACCGCGGCGAGCAGGGCGGCCAGGTCCTTCCACCCGACGTCTGTCACGGCTGGAAGGCTAGTCCTGCAGGCGCTCTCGCAGGTAGAGGTTGCGCGAGGCCAGCAGCCGCCGCAGGTACCACCGCAGGACGACGACCTCGGCCAGGCGGCCGAGCGGTCCGAGCGGTGCGCGGAACGTCACGTGGTCGGTCATGTCGGTGCCAGAACCGTTGCGCGAGAACAGGTGCTCGTGCCGGAACCATGCGAACGGCCCGCGCACCTGCTCGTCGACGAACCGGACGCCGGGCTCGAGCTCGGTGATCCGGCTGGTCATCGTCCAGACCACCCCCAGGTGCCGCGCCCGCCAGGTCACGCTCTCCCCCAGCCCGATCGAGCCGCTGGTCACCCCGGCCACCGCCCGCTCGCCGGACGACGCCATCGACCCGACGTGCTCGTCGACGTCCAGCGAGGCGGCGAAGACGCGCTCGACCGGCGCCGCGATCGCGGTGCGCAGGACCAGCTCGACGGTCACGGGTGTCTCGGCCGAGCGGTCAGCGGGCGCCGAAGCCGACGTCGCCCGAGCGCCGGGAGCGCAAGCGCTCGCCCTTGGCGCGGGCCTGGGCGCCGAGGTCGACCTGGAAGGCAGACATCTTGTCGCGCAACGCCTTCGCGGCCTCGTCGTCCCCGCTGGCGAGGATGCGGACGGCGAGCAGCCCGGCGTTGCGCGCGCCGCCGACCGACACCGTCGCCACCGGCACTCCGGCCGGCATCTGCACGATCGACAGCAGCGAGTCCATGCCGTCCAGGTGCTGCAACGGCACGGGTACGCCGATCACGGGCAGCGGCGTCACCGATGCGAGCATCCCCGGCAGGTGGGCCGCGCCGCCCGCACCCGCCACCAGCACGCGCAGCCCGCGCTCGGCCGCCGAGGCGCCGTAGTCGAGCATCTCGCGCGGCATGCGGTGGGCGGAGACGACGTCCACCTCGTGCGCGACGTCGAACTCGTCGAGGGCGCTGCTGACGGCCTCCATCACCGGCCAGTCCGAGTCGCTGCCCATGACGACGCCGACGACCGGCGTGCCGCTGCTGCTCATTCCGTCACCACTCCCTGGAGGTAGTCCGCCGCGTGCCGGGCCCGCTCGCGCACGTCGTCGAGGTCGTCGCCGCACACCGTCACGTGCCCGATCTTGCGGCCCGGCCGCACCGACTTGCCGTACAGGTGCACCTTGAGCGACGGGTCGTGCGCGAGCAGGTGCTTGTAGGTCGAGTAGAGGTCCGGGTAGTCGCCGCCGAGGACGTTGGCCATCACGGTCCAGCGGGCGCGCGGACGCGTGTCGCCCAGCGGCAGGTCGAGCACGGCCCGCAGGTGCTGCTCGAACTGGCTCGTCACCGAGCCGTCGATGGTCCAGTGCCCGCTGTTGTGCGGGCGCATCGCGAGCTCGTTGACGACGAAGCCGGGCGCGTCCTCGACCGCGAACAGCTCGACGGCCATCACGCCGGTGACGTCGAGCTCGCCCGCGATCCGCAGGGCGGCCTCGGTGGCGGCAGCGGCGAGCGCCGGCGCCAGGTCGGGTGCCGGCGCGATCACCTCGGTGCAGATCCCGTCGGTCTGCACCGTCTCGACCACGGGCCAGGCCGCGGCCTGGCCCATCGGGCTGCGCGCCACCAGCACCGCGAGCTCGCGAGTGAACGGCACCTTCGCCTCGGCGAGCAGCGCCTCGCCGGGGGCCAGGCGGGCCAGCCAGCCGGCGGCGTCCTCGGGGCCCTTGGCGACCAGCACCCCCTTGCCGTCGTAGCCGCCGCGCGGGGTCTTCAGCACGAGCGGCCAGCCGACGTCGTCCGCGAAGGCCCGCAGCTCGTCGTCCGAGCGGACGGCGGCCCACCGCGGGCACGGGACGCCGAGCGCCTGCAGGTGCTCGCGCATGACCAGCTTGTCCTGCGCGTGCACGAGGGCGCCGCTGCTCGGCCGGACGACGGCGCCGTCGTCCTCGAGCGCGCGCAGGTGCTCGGTGGGCACGTGCTCGTGGTCGAACGTCACGACGTCGCAGTCGCGCGCGAGGCGGCGCAGCGCGTCGAGGTCGGTGTGGTCGCCGAGGGGGGCCTGGGCCACGACGAGGGCGGCGCTGGCGTCGGGCGCCTCCGACAGCACGCGCAGGCCCAGGCTGAGCGCGGTGGCAGGCGCCGCCATCATCCGGGCCAGCTGTCCCGCGCCCACGACCCCGACGAGCGGGAAGCCGCCGGGAGGGCGGACGGCGTCCGGCGAGGTCTGGCCCACGGGGCGAGCGTAGTGGGCGCGCCCGGCCCAGTTGCGCGGGCTACCCTGGCGCACGCGCGGCCGGACGTCGTCCGCGTCGTCCACGAGCCCTCCCGGAGCCCCGCCCGTGATCCGTCGGCTGATCGACCGCGCCCGCGACACGATGGACGTCGTCGTGCGCGAGATGGTCAAGTTCGGCGCCGTCGGGGCCATCGCGTTCGTCGTCGACCTGGGCCTGTTCAACCTGCTGCGGTTCGGCCTGGGCGACGGCGGGCCGCTCGAGCACAAGCCGCTCACCGCCAAGGTGATCTCGGCGACGGCGGCGACCGTGGTGGCCTGGCTCGGCAACCGGGTGTGGACCTTCCGGCACCGGCGCCGGGCCAAGGCGCACCACGAGCTGGCGCTGTTCGTGGCCTTCAACGTGGCCGGCATGCTCATCGCGCTGGGCTGCCTGTGGGTCAGCCACTACGGCCTCGACCTGCGCTCTGCGCGCGCCGACAACGTCTCGGCCAACGGCGTCGGGCTCGTGCTGGGCACGCTGTTCCGCTTCTGGGCCTACCGCACGTTCGTGTTCCGCACCGAGCTGGACGCCGACCCGGTCATCGCCGAGCACACGCACCACCGCACCCCCACTCCCTGACGTTTCCGCCGCCCAGCCCGCTTTCCGCCGTCCAGACCGCGGCCTGGCGGCGCAAAGCGGCTCTGACGGCGGAAAGGTCAGTCGGCGGCGGCGTTGAGGAACAGCGCGAAGACCGGCGGGCGCGCCCGCACCAGCTCGAGCCGGCCGCCGTCCGCCTCGGCCAGGTCGCGGGCCAGGGCCAGCCCGAGGCCGGTGCTCCCGCTGCTGCTCACCGTGCGCTCGAACACCCGCGAGCCCAGCGACGGGGGCACGCCCTCGCCCTCGTCGGTGACCTCGACCACGACGGAGCGGCCGGTGCGCCGGGCGGTGATCGTCGCGATGCCCTGCCCGTGCTGCAGGCTGTTCTCGACGAGCGTCGCCAGCACCTGGGTGAGCGCGCCCGGCGTCGCCACCACCCGCACCGGCTCGACCGGCTGCAGCACCAGCCGCCGCCGCTTCTCGCGGAACGCCGGCGACCACTCCTCGATCTGCTGGTCCAGCACGATCTTGAGCTCGAGCGGCGCGATCGTCGTCCGGCGGGTGCGGCGCGAGCGCGCGAGCAGCGAGTCGACCACCTGGGTCAGCCGCTCGACCTGGTTGAGCGCGATCCGCGCCTCCTCCTGCACCTCGTCGAGGTCCTGGCTGGTCGAGATCTCCTCCAGCCGCATCGACAGCGCCGTGAGCGGCGTGCGCAGCTGGTGGCTGGCGTCGGAGGCGAAGTCGCGCTCGGCCGCGAGCGCCGCGGCCATCGACTCGGCGCTGCGGGCCAGGCCGGCCGCCACCCGGTCGAGCTCGGGGACGCCGCTGCGCACCGCCCGCAGGCGCGACTCGCCGCGGCCGAGCCGGTCGGCGTTGTCGGCCAGGACGGCGAGAGGTGCGACCAGGCGGCGCGCCTGCAGCAGCGCCGTGGCGACGGCGAGAACGAAGGCCACGACCGACAGCGCGAGGATCACCAGGGCCAGCTGGGCGACGTCCGCCTGCAGCTCGGACTGCGCGAGCTCGACGGTCACCGTGGTCTGGCCGTCCAGCCGCTGGCGCTGGATCACCGGCCCGTCCGGCGTCGGCCCGACGTCGAGCCGGCCCTCGGGCGTCAGGACGACGGCGTGCATCTGCCCGCCGCGCCGGCCGCCCGCGAGCACCGACATCACCTGCCCGCGCAGGTCGGCCAGCGGTTCGTCGCGCCGCGCCTGCAGCACCACCAGGATGTCATCGGCGCGCTGGCCGAGGTCGTGCTCGGTCTGCCGACCGGTCTCCCACCCGGCCAGGGCGAGCACCGGCAGGCCCACGAGCAGCACGCCGACCGCCGCCGCGATCAGCGACGAACGGAGCAGGCGGGCACGCACCGCGCGGTCCGCCTACGCGTCGCGCTCGAAACGGAAACCGACCCCCCGGACGGTCGCGATGAAGCGCGGCTGGCCCGCCTCGTCGCCGAGCTTGCGGCGCAACCACGACACGTGCATGTCGAGCGTCTTGGTCGAGCCGTACCAGTCGGCGTCCCAGACCTCGCGCATCAGCTGCTCGCGCGGGACGACGCGCCCGGCCTCGCGCACCAGCACCCGCAGCAGGTCGAACTCCTTGGCGGTGAGCTGCAGCTCTTCGTCGTCCAGGAACGCCTGGCGCGCCTCGGCATCGATGCGCACACGGGCCGACGGCTCGGGCTCGTGGCCGCCGCGGCGCAGCAGGGCGCGAGCTCGGGCGAGCAGCTCGGCCAGGCGGAACGGCTTGGTGACGTAGTCGTCGGCGCCGGCGTCCAGGCCCACGACGGTGTCGACCTCGTCGGCGCGGGCGGTCAGCACGAGCACCGGGACGTCGCTGCCCTGGGCCCGGATCTCGCGGCACACGTCGAGGCCGTCCATGCCCGGCAGCCCGAGGTCGAGCACCACCAGGTCGATGCCGTCCGTCGCGCCCGCGAGCGCGCTCGGACCGTCGGCCCGCACGTCCACCTCGTAGCCCTCGCGGCGCAGCGCGCGCGCGAGCGGTTCGGCGATGGAGGCGTCGTCCTCCGCCAGGAGCACCCGAGTCATGCGCCGCATCCTAGGGGGGATGCCCGTTGTGTCCGAAGATCTGGTCGGTATCGCGGCCAGATCGTCGGACGCAACCGCGGGACGTCGGCACGCAGCGACCGGACGTCGGCGGGCCGGCTCAGGCGTCGCCGGGCCAGCGCGGCGGGCGCTTCTCGTTGAACGCTCGCACCCCCTCGGCCCGGTCGACCGAGAACGCCGTCGCCCGCCAGGCCGAGTCCTCGACGGCCAGGCCGGTGGCCAGGTCGACGTCCAGGCCCAGGCGCATGGCCCGCTTGGCCTGGCGCAGCCCCACCGGCGAGTTGGCGGCGATGGCGGTGGCCAGCGCGACGGCCTCCTGGCGCGCGTGCCCGGCGGGCACGACGCGGTCGACGCAGCCGTGGGCCAGCGCCTCGGCCGCGGTGAGCCGGCGCGCGGTGAAGACCAGGTCGGCGGCGCGCGACCAGCCGATGCGCCGGGTGAGCAGCTGCGTGCCGCCGCCGCCGGGGATCACGCCGACACTCACCTCGGGCAGCCCGACCACGGCGGTCTCGTCAGCCACGACGAGGTCGCACGACAGCGCGATCTCGAACCCACCGCCGAGCGCGAAGCCGTGCACCGCGGCGACGACCGGCATCGGCAGGTCGAGCACCCCGCGGTAGGCGGCCGCCGTCGTGGGCCGCTGCGCCACCAGGTCGGCGTCGCTGAAACCGTTGCGCTCCTTGAGGTCTGCGCCGACGCAGAAGGCCTTCTCGGCCGAGCTCGACACCACGACGGCCCGGGTGCCGCGGCTGGCCGCGAGCGCCGCCGTGGCCGTGGCCAGGTCGCGCGCCATGTCGGTCGACACCGCGTTGAGCGCCTGCGGCCGGTCGAGCACCAGCTCGACGACGTGGTCGGCGACGTGCCGCAGCGTGACGTGCTCGAGGTGGCGGTCGAGCCCGACGTCGGCGAGGTCGGCGGCGGTGGGGTGCGGCGCGTCGGCCGGGGGCGTGGGGTTCTGGTCGCTCACGGCAGGCACGCTATCGCCGCCGCAGCACCCACGGGACGACGTGCCCGATGCCGCGCAGCGACCGGCCGCGCAGCTGCTGCACCTCGACGTCCGGGACGTCGGCCAGCGAGTGCACCGTCGCGAGGTCGACCAGCACCGTGCCGGGCCGCGCGAGGGCCGTCAGCCGGCTGGCCCGGTTCACCGTCGTCCCGAAGACGTCGCCGAGGCGGCCCACCACCGGTCCGGTCGACATGCCGACCCGGACGTCGGGCAGCAGGTCGTCGTCGCCCAGCTCGGCCACGAGGTCGAGGGCGATCTCGGCGGCGGGTGGCCCGGGACGCGACACGAACAGCACCTCGTCGCCCACGGTCTTGACGACGCGGCCGCCGTGCGCGGTGACGACGTCGCCCGTCACGGCCTCGAACCGCTGCACCAGCGCGGCCAGCTCGCGCTCGGACAGCCGTCGCACCACCCGCGTGAACGACACGAGGTCGGCGAAGCCGACCGCCCGCACCGTCGTCATCGGGTCGTGGTCGTGGTCGGTTCCGTCGGGGTCGTCGTGCGTCGCGCCGGTGCCGGCGTCGAGGCCGGCCGGCGTCTCGGCGTCGGCCATGATGCGGGCGAGCGCCGAGGCGGCCTGGCGCCGCCACGCGTAGACCACGAGCGGCTCGAGCCGGTCGGCGATCGAGGTGAAGAGCTCGGCCGTGGCGCGCGCGGCGGCGCGGTCGGGCGTGGCCACCTGGGCCGACTCGGCGTCCAAGCCGGCGACGTACTCGGCGAGCAGCTGCACCTGCCAGGTCGCCAGCCGGTCGACCGATCGGCCCACGGCCCGCGTCATGCCGAGCGCCGTCGCCTCGTCCATCAGCCCGTCGCGCACCAGTCCGGTGACGCTCTGCAGGGCCGCGACGTCCTCCTCGGTGAACGCCTCGTCCTCGTCGTCGACGATCGGGAAGCCCAGCGCGCGCCAGAACTTGCGAGCCGACAGCAGCGAGACGCCAGCCGCACGGCTGACCTGCCGCCGCCGCAGGGTGCGCGGCGCGCCGAGCAGCTGGCTGTCGTCGGGCGCCAGCGGGACGACGTCGTCCGCTGTGCGCCGGACGTCGTCAGCCATGGCGCGTGTCGTACGCCCCGCGGTCCCGGTCGTCCCGGTCGTCGTCCTCGTCGTCGTCGTGGTCGCGGCCGGCGATGGCCGCCACCTCGTACAGCCGGCGCTGCACGGCCTCGACGCCCGGGACGTCGTCCAGCAGCAGCTGGCCACGCTCGCCGGCCGACTCGACCACGAGCGTGCCGCAGCCGAGGACGCGCTCGAGCACGGTGTGCGAGAACGAGATGTCGTTGATCCGGGTGAGCGGCATGTCGCGCCCCGAGCGCGCGATGATGCCGCGGCGCACGATCAGCCGACGGTCGGTGACGACGTAGTGCGTGGTGACCCAGCGCAGGAACGGCAGGACGGTCAGCCAGACCAGCAGGACGACGGCCACGACCAGCACCGCGAGCCGCAGCGGGGTCTGGGCCGAGCCGTCGGGGATGCGCGCCGCGCCGAAGGACGCCACCGGCACGAGCACCAGCAGCACGAGCACCGGTCGCACCAGCGCCTTCCAGTGCGGGTGCAGGTCGAGCTCGACGTCCTCGTCGGCCGAGAGGAGCTTGCGCGGGTAGCCCATGGGGGCATCATGCCGTGCCGCGACCACCCGCGGGGCGCACGTGGACGACGTCGCCGGCGGCCAGGACGTGCGACCGCCCGTCGTCCCCGCGCACCAGCAGCCGGCCGTCGTCGTCGACGCCCTCGGCGGTGCCCAGCACCGACCGGTCGCCGGGCAGCTCGACCCGGACGTCGCGCCCGACCGTGCTGCACGCCTCGCGGTACGCCGCGCCCAGGCCGCTGCCCCGCGGGTCGCCCGCGGCGTCGGCCCAGGACAGGTACCGGTCGCCCACCGCGCGCAGCACCGATCGCAGCACGGTGTCGCGGTCGGTGGTGGCCGCGCCCTCCAGCGCGAGCGACGTCGCGGTGGGCACGGGCAGCTCGTCGCGGGTCTGGCTGACGTTGAGCCCGATCCCCACGACCGCCCCGCTGCCGCCGCCGGCCAGCTCGACGACCTCCGACAGCACGCCGCACACCTTGAGGTCGCCCACCAGCACGTCGTTGGGCCACTTCAGGGACGCCGGGAGCCCGGCCACCCGCACCAGCGCGTCCACCACCCCGACGCCGGCGAGCAGGGGCAACCACGACCACAGGGCCCGCGGGACGTCGTCCGGCTGCACGAGCACCGAGACGGCCACGCTCGAGCGCGGGGGCGTCGTCCAGCTGCGGTCGCGCCGGCCGCGGCCGGCCTGCTGGTCGTCCGTGGTGAGCACCGCGCCGGCCAGCGCGGTGCCCGCCCGGGCGCGTGCGGCGAGGTCGGCGTTGGTCGACCCGGTGGCGGCGACGACGTCCAGGGCGGTCCAGGGACCGCGCCCGTCGACCAGCGCCCGGCGCAGCGCGAGCTGGCGCAGCGGGGGGCGCGCCAGGTCGTCCCAGGCCGAGGCGGGCGTCACGTGGCGAGCCTAGGTGCACCGGGACGGCGTCCCGGGCGGCGGGCACTAGGCTGCCGCCGTGCCTGACGACGACGTGAAGAACACCGACGAGCCGGCGATCGACATCCACACGACCGCCGGCAAGCTCGCCGACCTGCACCAGCGCAACGACGAGGCCGTGCACGCGGGCTCGGCGCGGATGGTCGAGAAGCAGCACGCCAAGGGCAAGAAGACCGCGCGCGAGCGGGTCGAGGCCCTGCTGGACGACGGCAGCTTCGTCGAGATGGACGAGCTGGCCCGCCACCGCTCGACCAACTTCGGCCAGCAGAAGAAGCGGCCCTACGGCGACGGCGTGGTCACCGGCTACGGCACCGTCGACGGACGGCCGGTCGCGGTCTTCAGCCAGGACGTCACGGTCTTCGGCGGCAGCCTCGGCGAGGTATACGGCGAGAAGATCGTCAAGGTGCTCGACCTCGCGATGAAGATCGGCTGCCCGGTGGTCGGCATCAACGAGGGCGGCGGCGCGCGCATCCAGGAGGGCGTCGTCTCGCTCGGCCTGTACGGCGAGATCTTCCAGCGCAACGTGCACGCCAGCGGCGTCATCCCGCAGATCTCGCTCATCATGGGCGCGGCCGCGGGCGGGCACGTCTACTCCCCCGCACTCACCGACTTCGTCGTGATGGTCGACCAGACCTCGCAGATGTTCATCACCGGTCCCGACGTCATCAAGACCGTCACCGGCGAAGACGTCTCGATGGAGGACCTCGGCGGCGCGCGCACCCACAACACGCGCAGCGGCAACGCCCACTACATGGGCGCCGACGAGGACGACGCCATCGACTACGTCAAGCAGCTGCTGTCGTACCTGCCGAGCAACAACCTCGACGAGGTGCCGGCGTTCGAGAGCGCGGTGTCCGAGCAGGTCGACGAGGACGACGCGTTCCTCGACACCTTCATCCCGGACTCCGCGAACCAGCCGTACGACATGCACACCGTCATCGAGCACGTGCTGGACGACGGCGAGTTCTGCGAGGTGCACGCGCTGTTCGCGCCCAACATCCTGGTCGGCTTCGGCCGGGTCGAAGGCCGCAGCGTCGGCGTCGTCGCCAACCAGCCGATGCAGTTCGCGGGCACCCTCGACATCGACGCGTCCGAGAAGGCCGCGCGGTTCGTCCGCACCTGCGACGCCTTCAACATCCCGGTGCTGACCTTCGTCGACGTGCCGGGCTTCCTGCCGGGCACCGACCAGGAGTGGAACGGCATCATCCGTCGCGGCGCCAAGCTGATCTACGCCTACGCCGAGGCGACCGTCCCGAAGATCACGGTCATCACGCGCAAGGCCTACGGCGGCGCCTACGACGTCATGGGCTCCAAGCACCTCGGCGCCGACATCAACCTGGCCTGGCCGTCGGCGCAGATCGCGGTGATGGGTGCGCAGGGTGCGGCCAACATCGTCTACCGCAGCGAGCTCAAGGCCGTGGCCGAGCGCGGCGAGGACGTCGACGCCGCGCGCCAGCGCCTGATCACCGAGTACGAGGACACCCTGGCCAACCCGTACATCGCGGCCGAGCGCGGGTACGTCGACTCGGTGATCCCGCCGTCCTACACGCGCTCGTACGTCATCAAGGCGCTGCGGGTGCTGAAGACCAAGCGCGAGACGCTGCCGCCCAAGAAGCACGGGAACATCCCGCTGTGAGCGAGCCCGAGGCCCCGCAGCCCGCCGAGCCGCCGGTGGCGCTGCGCGTCGTCCGCGGCGAGCCGACGTCCGAGGAGCTCGCGGCGCTCGTCGTGGTGCTGGCGGCGTCGGCCGGCGGGGGCGAGGCACCGGCGGCGCCGCGGTCGGTGTGGGCCAGCAGCGGGCGCGCCCGGGCACCGCTGGCGTCCGGGCCGGGCGCCTGGCGCGCCAGCTCGCTGCCCGGCTGAGGGCCGGCGGGCGGACGACGGGCGTCGGGGTGCCGGACCACTTCGCGGCCTTCGTCGAGCGGCTCGCCGCCGGGTTGGACGACGTGCCCCACCAGGCCTCCGAGCTCGCTGCGCAGGCCCACCTGTCGCGGTACCACTTCGAGCGCGTCGTCGCGGCCGCGAGCGGCGAGTCGCCGACGCGGTTCCGCGACCGGCTGCTGATGGAGCGGGCGGCCTACCGGATGGTCGCCGGCGACGACGGCCTGCTCGACCTGGCGGTGCAGGCGGGCTTCTCCTCGCACGAGGCGTTCACCCGCGCGTTCCGGCGCGAGTACGGGCAGGCGCCGTCGCGGTGGCGCCGTCGTCCGGGCTCGTTCCGCATCGACGCGCCGTCCGACGTGCACTTCCACCCGCCCGGCGGGCTGCGGCTGCCGGCGCGCGACAGGATGAGCGGCGTGGACCTCGTGGTCGAGATGGTCGAGCACCACGTCTGGCTCGTCGGTCAGCTGGTCGACCGTGCGCAGCACCTGGCCGACGACGAGCTCGACCGGCCGATCGCCGGACCGCTCGCCGACGTCGACGGCGACTCGCTGCGCTGGGCGCTCTCGCGGCTGGTCGGTCAGATGGCGATGTGGAACGCGGCCGTCGACGACGCCGGGTACGACTTCGCGGTGGAGGTCGCCGAGCCCGTCGCGTCGGTACGGGCCCGCCTCGACGACACCGGTCCGCGCTTCGTCGCGAACGTGCGGCGCTTCGCCGACGAGGAGCGCTTCGACGAGACGTTCGTCGAAGCCTTCACCGAACGGCCCGTCGTCCTGACCTACGGGGCGATGGTCGCGCACGTGCTGACGTTCGCCGCCCACCACCGGCTGCTCGCCGTGACCCGGCTGCGCGAGCTCGGCGTCACCGACCTCGGGCTGGGCGACCCGAAGCAGTGGTTCGACGTGGGTCGCTGATCGCCAGGGTCCGCAACCTCGATCAAGCGCGGACGTCGGCCGGCGGGCCACCGTGGACGCATGACGATCCCGTGGGCAGAACCCTTGACGTTGCTGGAGACCGGACCTCGCGTGGTCCCCGAGCCGCCGCGCCGCGGCGAGCCTGGAGGCGAGCCGTGCGGCGTGTGCGAGCGGCACACCACCGACGCGGTGTGGTCCGACGAGCACTTCACGATGCACCCGCCCGTGGGCGGCAGCCTGCCGGGCACCGTGTGGGTGGCGAGCCGCGTGCACGTCGACTCCTTCTGCGACCTGCCGCCCGAGGTGGCCGCGGCGTTCGGCCCGATGGCTGCACGCGTCGAGCGGGCGCTGCTCGCCCGGGGCGACGTGGGGCGCGTGCACCTGTACCGCTGGGGCGACGGCGGCTCGCACTTCCACGTGTGGTTCATGCCGCGCCCGCTGGGCATGCTCGAGGCGAGCGGTGCGATGCTCCCGCTGTGGGAGGACGTCCTGCCGAACGTGCCGGACGCCGAGCTGGCGGCCGCGGCGCGCGAGGTCGCGGCCCGGATGCGATGAGCTCGCCGGCTGGTGCGGCTGCGGCCCCCGCGGGACCGGGGCTCGCACGGAGGCTCGGCACCGGCGACGCCGTCGTCGTCGGCCTGAGCGCCATGGTCGGCGCCGGGGTCTTCGCGGTGTTCGCACCGGCGGCCCGGGCCGCCGGTGCGGGCCTGCTGCTCGGTCTGGCGCTGGCCGCGGTCGTGGCCTTCTGCAACGCGACCTCGTCGGCGCAGCTGGCGCAGGCCTACCCGACGTCCGGCGGCACGTACGTCTACGGCCGCGAGGTGCTCGGGCCGTGGTGGGGCTTCGTCGCCGGCTGGGGCTTCGTCGTCGGCAAGACGGCCTCGTGCGCCGCCATGGCGTTGACCTTCGCGAGCTACGCCGTGCCGGGAGGCGTTGCGTGGCAACGGGTCGCGGCGGTCGGTGCCGTCGTGCTGCTGACGGTCGCGAACCTGCGCGGCATCACGCGGACGGCCGTCGTCGCGCGGGTCCTGCTGGGCCTGACCGGAGTGGTGCTGCTCGGCTTCCTGGTCCTCGCCGCGACGCGCGCTCCCGACGTCCACCCGGCCGCGCTGCCGTGGCACGGCGGCGCGGGCGGCGTGCTGCAGTCGGCGGGGCTGCTGTTCTTCGCGTTCGCCGGCTACGCGCGCATCGCGACGCTGGCCGAGGAGGTGCGTCGGCCCGAGCAGCTGGGTCGGGCGGTGGTCGTCGCGCTGGCGGTCGTGGTGGCCCTGTACCTCGCGGTCGGTGCCGCGCTGGTGGCGGTGCTGGGGGCCGACCTGCCGCGGTCGGCCACGCCGGTGGCCGCGGCCGCCGACGCGCTCGGCGCCGGGTGGGCGGTGCCGGTGGTACGGGTGGGGGCCGCGGCGGCCAGCCTCGGCGCGCTGCTGGCCCTGCTCGCCGGCGTGGGCCGCACGACGCTGGCGATGGCCCGCGAGCGCGACCTGCCGGGCGGGTTGGCGTCGGTCGACCCGCGGCACCAGGTGCCCGACCGGGCGCAGCTCGCGATCGGGGCGGCGGTCGTCGTCCTGGTGCTGCTGCTCGACCTGCGCGGCGTCATCGGCTTCTCGTCGTGCGGGGTGCTGGTCTACTACGCGGTCGCCAACCTCTCGGCGTCCCGGCAGCCGGCGGCGCAGCGGCGCTGGCCGCGGGCGCTGCCGGCGCTCGGGCTGGTCGGGTGCCTGGTGCTCGTGGCGACGCTGCCGCGCACCTCGGTGCTGGTCGGGCTGGCGGTGCTGGCCGTCGGCGTCCTCGGCCGGCTCGCCGTCGTCCGCCGCCGTGCCGCCCGCCGCTCCTGACGACTGGTGAAGGTCAGAGGCGGCGCTGCAGCTGCGGGCACTGCTCGGCGAGCCGGAACCCCAGGGCCTCGTTGATCGCCAGCATGTGCGCGTTGACGTCGGCGTTGCCGGTGGTGACGAGGGTGCGCTCGGGGTGGGCGGCCTGCAGCCGGCGCAGGTTCTCGACCTTGACCGCGAGGCCGAGCCGGTGGCCGCGGTGGGCGGCGCGCACGAGGGTGCCCCACTGCCACACGTTCGTGCGGGTGCCGGCGCCGACGACGAGGTCGGTGTAGGCCACGACCTGGTCGTCGCCGTCCACCGCCACGGTCGTGAACCGCTCGCGCCCCATGCTCTTCGCCACCTGGAGGTGCTCGCGGTAGCGCTCGGGGGTCAGCGACTCGGGCTCGTACTCGACCGTGCCGGCCGGGGCGTCGACGGCGAGCTGGTTCTCGGTGTCGCACAACGACGCCTGCAGCGGCTCGGGCACTCCCCCGACGTACGTCTGCAGGCGGTACCGCCCCTCCCACGCGGGTCGCGCGCGCTCGCACAGCTCGTCGAGCAGCGCGTCGGCCACGGGCAGCGCCAGGTGGCGCATCGAGTCGAGGCTGGCCTCGACGAACCCGTGCCGGACGGCGAACCGGCGGTACGGGTGCGCGGACCCCGAGCCCAGCGGCACCAGCAGCTCGGACAGCACCTCGGTGCGCCCCCGGCTGCGCACGTGCTCGACGACGTGCTCGACCAGCGCCGACCCGACCCCGCGACGACGGCTGGCCGGGTCGACCAGCACGTCGACGTACGCCTTGTCGACGTTGTCGGTCAGCGGCAGCCACTCGTGCGCGAGCGCCACCGGCCGGCCGTCGCGCCACGCCGCCCACAGCAGGTGGTCCTCGCCGGGATCGGCGTAGCGCTGCTCGGCCGCGAAGGCGGACGCCGCCTCGGGGTCGTACCAGGGGCGGTCGACGGCCTTGCTCGCCGCCTCGACGGCGTGCAGCTGCGCCAGCAGCCCGTCGTCCGAGAGGTCGACGAGCTGCACCTGGAGGAGGGCTGCCGTGGTCACGACTCCACGCTAGGGAGCCCGACCCCCGCGACGCGAAGGGTTTTCGGCCGCACAAGTCGGGTGATCGCGGACGTCGGCGCCACTAGGGTGACCGCGTGACCGACACCGCTGCCGCACGCCCCCGCACCGCCGTCGACGAGATCGCGGACGCCCACCTCGACGCCGAGATCGCGCTCGACCCGATCTCCGCCACCTTCCTGGGCGTCCCGGGCCACGAGACCGAGCTCACCGACTACTCGCCCGACGGCCACGCGGCCCGTCGCGAGGTCGGCCTGCGCACGCTGCGCGCCCTCGACGACGCCCAGCCCGTCGACGACGTCGACCGCGTCACGATCGCCGCCATGCGCGAGCGCCTCGGCCTGGCCGAGGAGCTCTACGCGCTCGAGGCGGACGACCACGACCTGAACGTCATCGCCAGCCCGATGCAGAGCCTGCGGTCGGTGTACGACCTGATGGCCAAGGACACCCCCGACGACTGGTCGACCGTCGCGCAGCGGCTCACCGCGACCCCCGAGGCCATGGACCGCTTCGTCGCCTCGCTGCGGGTGGGCATCGCGCGCGGCGTCACACCCTCGCGCCGCCAGGTCGAGAAGTGCGCCGCGCAGGCCGAGCAGCACGGCTCCTCCGACGGCTTCTTCGCCGAGCTCGCGTCGGGCGCCCGGGCCGGCGACGCCGAGCTGCCCGAGTCGGTGCAGTCCGACCTCGGCCGCTCGGCAGCCGTTGCGGCACATGCCTTCTCGGAGTTCGGCACCTTCCTGCGCGAGGAGCTGCTGCCCGTCGCGCGGGCCGAGGACGCCGTCGGACGCGAGGAGTACGGCCTGCGCTCGCGCTACTTCCTCGGCGCCACCGTCGACCTCGACGAGACCTACGAGTGGGGGCTGGAGGAGCTCGCCCGCATCGAGGCCGAGATGCGCGAGGTCGCCGAGCGGATCAAGCCCGGTTCGACGCCCGACGAGGCCATGCAGGCGCTGGACGACGACCCCGCCCGCCAGCTCGAGGGCACCGACGCGTTGCAGGCCTGGATGCAGCAGCTCAGCGACGCCGCGGTCGACGCCCTCGGCGGCTCGCACTTCGACATCCCCGAGCCGGTGCGCCGGCTCGAGTGCTGCATCGCGCCGACCCACGAGGGCGGCATCTACTACACCGGCCCCAGCGAGGACTTCAGCCGCCCGGGCCGCATGTGGTGGTCGGTGCCGGACGACGTCACGACCTTCGGCACCTGGCGCGAGACCACGACCGTCTACCACGAGGGCGTCCCGGGCCATCACCTCCAGGTGGCGCAGACGACCTACCGCAGCGCGCTGCTGAACCGCTGGCGCCGGCTGGGCTGCTGGGTCAGCGGCCACGGCGAGGGCTGGGCCCTGTACGCCGAGCGGCTGATGGCCGACCTCGGCTTCCTCGACGACCCGGGCGACCGCATGGGCATGCTCGACGGCCAGCGGATGCGCGCGGCCCGCGTCGCGCTCGACATCGGCGTGCACTGCCAGAAGCAGGCCCCGGCCGAGCTGGGCGGCGGCACCTGGGACGCCGACAAGGCCTGGGAGTTCTTCCGGCACAAGGCGAACATGGCCGAGTCGTTCCTGCGCTTCGAGGTCGACCGCTACCTCGGCTGGCCGGGCCAGGCGCCGTCGTACAAGGTCGGCGAGCGGCTGTGGCTGGACGCCCGTGACCAGGTCCGGCAGCGCGAGGGCGAGGCGTTCGACCTGACCAAGTTCCACCGCCGGGCGCTCGACCTCGGCTCGGTCGGGCTCGACGTCCTGCGCGAGGCGCTGCTCGCCTGACGGGACGAACGGAACAGATCGCCGGCACCTGTGGTTGGGTGCACGTGATGGGGAACGTCTGGGGACTGACGGCCCGGCGCTGGCTCGACCTGCGCCGGTGGGCCGGCGACGGCTGTCGCAGCTGACCGCCGTCCACCTCCCACCACCCCCAGAAGGACCCTCATGCTCTCCTCGCTCAAGCGCGTCCCCTTCGGCGCGCAGGTGCTGCTCGCGCTCGTCCTCGGCGTGGCCCTCGGCCTGCTGGCCCGCTCGCAGGACGTCGGCTGGCTGGCCCAGACGCTCACCACGGTCGGCACGCTGTTCGTGCAGCTGCTCAAGCTGGCCGTCCCGCCGCTGGTCTTCACGGCGATCCTGGTCTCGATCACCAACCTGCGGCAGGTGACCGGGGCGGCGCGGCTCGCCGTCCGCACGCTCGGCTGGTTCGCGATCACCAGCGCGATCGCCGTCACGATCGGCATCGTCCTCGGCCTGGTGACCCACCCCGGCCGCGGCGTCTCCCTGGACGTCGGGGCCGCCGAGAAGCCCGAGACCGTCGGCTCGTGGCTGGACTTCCTCACCGGGATCGTGCCCACGAACCCGGTCGGCGCGTTCGTCGACGGCAACGTGCTGCAGATCGTCTTCCTGGCCGCCGTCACCGGCGCCGCGGTGCTCGCGGTCGGCGAGAAGGCCCAGCCGCTGATCACCCTGTCGGAGGCCGTGCTCGAGGTCGTGCAGAAGGCGCTGTGGTGGGTCATCCGGCTCGCCCCGCTCGGCACGCTGGGCCTGATCGGCAAGGCCGTGGCCACCTACGGCTGGGACCTGCTCGCACCCCTCGGCACCTTCACCGTCACGGTCTACGTCGGCCTGGCGCTCGTGCTGCTCGTCGTCTACCCGACGCTGCTGGCCACGGTCGGCCGGCTGAACCCGCTGCGGTTCTTCGCGGGCGCGTGGCCGGCGATCGAGCTGGCGTTCGTGTCGCGCTCCTCGGTGGGCACCATGCCCCTGACCCAGCGGGTCACCACCGACAACCTCGGCGTCCCGCGCGAGTACGCGTCGTTCGCGGTGCCGTTCGGCGCCACGACGAAGATGGACGGCTGCGCCGCGATCTACCCGGCGGTGGCGGCGATCTTCGTGGCCCAGGTGTTCGGGATCCCGTTGGGGCTCAAGGAGTACGTGCTCATCGCGTTCGTCTCCGTCGTGGGCTCGGCGGCCACGGCCGGCCTCACCGGCGCGATCGTCATGCTGACGCTCACGCTGTCGACGCTGGGTCTGCCGCTCGAGGGCGCCGGCCTGCTGCTGGCGATCGACCCGGTGCTCGACATGGGCCGCACCGCGGTCAACGTCGCCGGCCAGGCGCTGGTGCCGGTGCTGGTGTCGGCCCGGGCCGGCATCCTCGACCGCGCGGTGTTCGACGCGCGCGACCAGGCGGTCACCGAGGCCCGGCCGACGCAGCCCGCTGCCCGGCCCGAGCCCGTCCCCGCCTGAGCCGTCCCGCCACCGGCATAGGGTCGGGCGCGTGAGCACTCCTCCCGCGCCCGGCCCGCTGCTGGTGCTGGCCTCCGCCTCCCCCGCCCGGCTGCGCACGCTGCGCTCGGCCGGCGTCGAGCCCGACGTCCAGGTCTCGGACGTCGACGAGGACGCCGCCGTCCTCGCGGCCACCGGGGTCTACGGCCCCTTGGAGGCCGACCAGGTGGCGCTCGTCCTGGCCCGCGCCAAGGCCGAGGCCGTCGCGGCGACCCGCGACGACGGGTTGGTGCTGGGTTGCGACTCGGTGCTCGAGCTCGACGGGGAGACGCACGGGAAGCCCGCCGACGCGGCCGAGGCGCTCGCCCGCTGGCGCCGCATGCGGGGGCGCTCGGGCGTCCTGCACACCGGCCACTGGGTGGTCGACCTGCGCGACGGCGAGGACGGCGGGTCCGGCGCCACGCTCGGCGCGGTGTCGTCCACGACCGTGCACTTCGCCGACGTCCCGGACGACGAGCTCGAGGCCTACGTGGCCACGGGCGAGCCGCTCGCCGTGGCCGGCGCGTTCACCACCGACGGCCTCGGCGGCGCGTTCGTGCGCGGCATCGAGGGCGACCACCACACCGTCGTCGGCGTGAGCCTGCCCGTGCTGCGCGAGCTGCTCGGCGAGTGCGGCGTGCGCTGGACGGACCTGTGGAGCCCCGCAGCAGCGATTTGACGTCGCCCCTCGACGCGCGGTTAGGTGAGGCTTACCTTGTTGTGGTGAGCCTTACCTTCCCGAGTTGAGGAGACTGCGGTGCTGCCGACGTTCGTCATCGGCCTGCGCGAGGGCCTCGAGGCGGCCCTGATCGTGGGCATCGTCGCGGCGTTCCTGGCCAAGCAGGGCCGGCGCGACGCGCTGCGCCAGGTCTGGGCCGGCGTCCTCGCGGCGGTCGTGCTCTGCCTCGGCGTCGGCTTCGCGCTGCACGCCCTCGAGCGCAGCCTGCCGCAGCGCCAGCAGGAGGGCCTCGAGACCGTCATCGGCCTGCTGGCCGTCGCGATGGTCACCTGGATGATCCTGTGGATGCGCAAGAACGCGCGGTTCATGAAGCGCGACCTGGAGCACGCGGCGACCTCCGCGCTGGCCCGGGGCTCGGCCCGCGCCCTGGTGGTCATGGCCTTCCTGGCGGTGCTGCGCGAGGGTTTCGAGACGGCGGTGTTCCTGCTCTCGGTGTTCCAGAGCAGCACCAACGCCGGCACCGCCTCGGCCGGGGCGCTGCTGGGCATCGCGGTCGCCCTGGTGCTCGGCTACGCCATCTACCGCGGCGGCCTGCGCATCAACCTGCAGAAGTTCTTCACCGCCACCGGCGCCGTGCTGGTGCTCGTGGCAGCCGGTCTGCTCATGACGTCGGTCCACACCGCCCACGAGGCGGGCTGGATCACGTTCGGGCAGGGCACGGTCGCCGACCTGTCCGCCCTCGTCACCCCCGGCACGGCCCAAGCCGCGCTGCTCACCGGCGTGCTCGGCGTCCAGCCCCGGCCGACCGTCGTCGAGGTCGTCGTCTGGGCCGTCTACCTCGTGCCGATGCTCGCGGTCGTGCTCTGGAAGCCGCGCCGCCGCACGCCGGCCGCGCGCCCCACCGCCGCCGACGCCGTCGGCACCCCCGCCTGACCGTCCCGCCCCACCCAACCTGCTCGAGAGGTCCGCATGTCCCTGCCCCGCTCCGCCACGGCCGCTGCCGCGGCGCTGGCCGCCACGACGCTGCTGCTGACCGCCTGCGGTGGCAAGGACGACCCCGCCGCGGCCGGGTCGAAGACCGTCTCCATCAAGGTGACGGACGCGGGGTGCACGGCCGAGCCGGCGACCGCCGAGGCCGGCCCGCTGACCTTCGAGATCACCAACGTCGACGCGCAGCGGGTCACCGAGGCGGAGGTCCTCAAGGACGGCAAGATCCTCGGCGAGAAGGAGAACCTCACGCCGGGCCTGTCCGGCACCTTCACGCTGCGCCTGGAGGCCGGCGAGTACGTCGTGCTGTGCCCCAACGCCGCCACCGACCAGTCGCCCTTCACGGTGACCGCCGCGAAGGACGCCGCTCCCGGGTCCTCGGTCGCCCCCGACCTGGCCCGGTCGGTCTCGACCTACCAGGCCTACCTCGAGGACCAGAGCGCGTCGCTCACCGTCTCGACCGAGAAGTTCGTCGCGGCCATCAAGGCCGGCGACACCGCCAAGGCCAAGCAGCTCTTCGCCCCGACCCGCATGTTCTACGAGCGCATCGAGCCGGTGGCCGAGAGCTTCGGCGACCTCGACCCGCAGATCGACGCGCGCGTCAACGACGTCGACCCCGGCGACGACTGGACCGGCTTCCACCGCCTCGAGAAGGCGCTGTGGGCCGACCAGGACCTCAAGGGCATGGACGTCGTCGCCGACAAGCTGCTCACCGACGTCAAGGCGCTGCAGACCAAGGTCAAGAGCGTCGAGCTCGCCCCCGAGCAGATCGCGAACGGCGCCGTCGGCCTGCTCGACGAGGTCGCCAAGAGCAAGATCACCGGCGAGGAGGACCGCTACAGCCACACCGACCTGTGGGACTTCGCGGCCAACGTCGCCGGTGCCCGCGAGGCGGTCGACGTGCTGTCGCCGACGTTGCGGGACAAGGACTCCGCCCTGCTCGGCACGATCAACGGCCAGTTCAAGGACGTCCTCGCCTCGCTCTCGAAGTACCAGACCAGCACCGGCTACCGCGACTACTCGGCCGTCACCGACGACGAGCGTCGCACCATGACCACCCAGGTCAACGCGCTCGCCGAGTCGCTCAGCAAGATCGCGCCGCTGATCGCCTGAGTGCCGCACCGCACCGCCGCACCGCCGCACCGCCGCACCGCCGCACCGCCGCACCCTGCACGGAAGGACCCCGATGAGCTCCACCGGACGTGTCTCGCGCCGCCGCTTCCTGGGCGGGCTGGGCGCTGCCGGGGCGACCGCGGGCCTGGGGGCGGTCGCCGTGACGGCGCACGCCAGCGCCCCGACGTCCGGCACCTCGGGCACGCCGCTGCACCCCGGTGCGCGCGTGGACTTCCACGGCGAGCACCAGGCCGGGATCGGCACGGCGTCGCAGGACCGGCTGGCCTTCGCGTCGTTCGACGTCACGACGACCGACCGCGAGGAGCTGCGGCGGGTGCTGCAGGAGTGGACCGCGGCGGCGGTGGCCATGACGCGCGGCGTGCCCGTGCCGGGCGGGTCGTCGAACCCGGCGGCTCCGCCGGCCGACACCGGCGAGGCCGACGACCTGCCGGCGTCCGCGCTCACCGTCACGGTGGGGTTCGGGCCGTCGCTGTTCGACGACCGCTTCGGTCTGGCCTCGCGCCGCCCGGCAGCGCTCGACGAGATCCCCGCGCTGCCCGGCGACGAGCTGCAGCCCCAGCGCTGCGGCGGTGACCTCGCGATCCAGGCCTGCTCGAACGACCCGCAGGTGGCGTTCCACGTCATCCGCAACCTGGCGCGCATCGGCAGCGGCGCCGTCGCGATGCGGTGGTCGCAGCTCGGTTTCGGCCGGACGTCGTCGACGTCCGTCACGCAGTCGACGCCGCGCAACCTGATGGGGTTCAAGGACGGCACCCGCAACGTGCGCGGCGAGGACGCCGACGCGATGGCCCGCCACGTGTGGGTCGGCGACGAGGGCGACCAGAGCTGGATGCGCGGCGGCACCTACCTGGTGGCGCGGCGGATCCGGATGCTCGTGGAGTCGTGGGACCGCGACTTCCTGGCCGACCAGGAGGCCGTCATGGGGCGCAAGAAGGGCACCGGCGCGCCGCTCACCGGCCACGACGAGTTCGACGTGCCGGACTACGCCGCGCAGGGCACCGACGGCTCACCGGTCATCCCGGACGACGCGCACATCCGGCTGGCCAGCCCCGAGAACAACGACGGGCTGACGATCCTGCGCCGCGGGTTCTCGTACACCGACGGCATCGACGACATCGGGCTGCTGGACGCCGGGCTGTTCTTCATCGCCTTCCAGCAGGACCCCCGCAAGCAGTTCGTCCCGCTGCAGCGCAAGCTCGGCCGGGTCGACGCGCTCAACGAGTACATCAAGCACACCGGCAGCGGCGTGTGGGCCTGCCCGCCCGGCCTGGTCGACGACAGCCGCACCTGGGCCGACCACCTCTTCACCTGACCGCACCTTGGTCGAGAAGTGCGGTCAGACCGGCGGGACGCCCCGCCGACGGGTGCTGAACGACCGGTCGCGCCGCGCGGCGTAGCGCAGCCGCTTCACCAGCTCGGCGCGCAGGTCCTCGGGCTCGACCACGCCGTCGAGCACCAGGTCGCTCACGAGCCGCTCGAGGTCGACGTCCTCCTCGTACTCGCGCCGCCGGTCGGCCACGAACTGCGCCCGCTCGCCGTCGTCCTCGATCGCCGCGATCTTGTTGGCGTACACCGCGTTCACGGCCGCGTCCGGACCCATGACCGCGATCCGCGCCGTGGGCAGCGCGATGCACGCGTCCGGGCCGAAGCCCGGACCGGCCATCGCGTACAGCCCGGCCCCGTACGCCTTGCGGACGACGACGCTGACCTGGGGCACGGTCGCCTCCGACACCGCGCTGACCATCTTGGCGCCGTGGCGGATGATGCCGCCGCGCTCGACCTCCGAGCCGATCATGAACCCTGGCACGTCGGCGAGGTACACGAGCGGCACGTTGAACGCGTCGCACCACCAGATGAACCGCGCGGCCTTGTCGGCGCTGTCGGCGAACAGCACGCCGCCGCGCACCGCCGAGTTGTTCGCGACGATGCCGACGGTCTCGCCCTCGATCCGGCCGAAGCCGGTGACCAGCTCCCCCGCGAACAGAGGCTTGACCTCGAAGAACGAGTCGTCGTCGACCAGCCCGTCGATCACGTCGTGGACGTCGAACGGCGTGCTCTCGACCTCGGGCACGACCGTGGCGTCGAGCGGGGACGCCGGCGGCTCGGGCGCGTACGACGGCGGGGCCTCGCGCCAGGTCGACGGCAGGTAGGAGAAGAGCAGCCGGGCCTGCTCGATCGCGTCCGCGTCGTCGACGGCCAGCAGGTCGCCGCAGCCCGAGACGGTGCAGTGCATGCGCGCGCCCCCCATCTCCTCGAGCGACACCTTCTCGCCGACGACCATCTCGGCCATGCGCGGGCTGCCGAGGTACATGGAGGCGTTGCCCTCCACCATGATCACGCAGTCGGTGAACGACGGGATGTACGCGCCACCGGCGGCCGATGGGCCGAACAGGCAGCAGATCTGCGGCACCTTGCCCGAGAGCGCCACCTGGTTGTGGAAGATGCGGCCGGCCCCCCGCCGTCCGGGGAACAGCTCGACCTGGTCGGTGATGCGGGCACCCGCCGAGTCGACGAACCAGAACACCGGGAGCTCTTCTCGCAGAGCCGATTCCGTCGCCCGCACGATCTTCTCGACGGTGCGCGCGCCCCACGAGCCGGCCTTCACGGTCGGGTCGTTGGCGACGACGATCGCCGCGCGGCCGTCGACCAGACCGCGACCGGTCACGACGCCGTCGGCCGGCAGCCCGTCGGCCATCGCGTTGGCGTAGCGGCCGTCCTCGACGAACGAGCCCTCGTCGAAGAGCAGCGCGATGCGGTCGCGGACGTAGAGCTTGTTCTGGCCGGCCAGCTTCTCGGCCGCCTTCGGCGTGGGCGCGGACGACGCCTCGTGCGCGGCGCGCAGCCGCTCGCGGACCTCGGCGACCCGGGGGTCGGCCGGGTGCTCGGCGCCAGGGGTCACGACGGCAGCCCCAGGCCGCGCGCGATGACCATGCGCTGCACCTCGCTGGTGCCCTCGCCGATCTCGAGGATCTTGGCGTCGCGGTAGAAGCGCGCGACCGGGTACTCCTCCATGAACCCGTTGCCGCCGTGGATCTGCGTGGCGACGCGGGTGGCCGTGACGGCCGCCTCGGTGGAGTAGAGCTTGGCGATCGCGGCCGCCTGCTTGACCTCGGCGACGCTGCGGCGGCCCTCGTGGTGCAGGTCCTTCAGCCACGCGGCCTTGTAGGTCAGCATGCGCGCGGCCTCGACCGCGACGGCGAGGTCGGCGACCTGGAACGAGACGCCCTGGTTGACGCCGATCGGACGGCCGAACGCCTGTCGGGTCTTCGCGTACTCGGTGCTCGCCTCGAGGCAGGCCTGGGCCAGACCGACGGCCAGCGCCGAGATCGCGATGCGGCCGTCGTCCAGCGTCTTGAGGAACTGCTTGAAGCCCTGGCCGCGGTCGCCGAGCAGGTGGTCCTCGGGGACGCGCGCGCCCTGGAACGTCAGGCCGTGGGTGTCGCTGGCGTGCCAGCCGAGCTTGTCGTAGGCCGGCTCGACCGTGAAACCCGCTGTGCCGGAAGGGATCGTGATGGCTGAGATCTCGGGCCGGCCGTCGTCCAGCGTGCCGGTGCGCGCCGTCACCGTGACGACGCTGGTGATGTCGGTGCCCGAGTTGGTGATGAACGCCTTGGCGCCGTCGACGACCCACTCGCCGTCCTCCAGGCGCGCCTTGGTGCGCGTGGCACCGGCGTCCGACCCGGCGTCCGGCTCGGTCAGGCCGAAGGCCGCGAGCGCCCGGCCGGCGACGAGGTCGGGCAGCCAGCGCTGCTTCTGCTCCTCGGAGCCGTACGACAGGATCGGGTTGATGCCGAGGCCGACGCCGGCCGACAGCGTGATGCCGATCGACTGGTCGACGCGGCCGAGCTCCTCGATCGCGACGCACAGGCTGGTGAAGTCGCCGCCGGCGCCGCCGTACTCCTCGGGCACGACGAGCCCGAACAGCCCCAGGTCGCCCATCTGCGGCACCAGCTCGACGGGGAACCGGTGCTCGCGGTCCCAGGTGTCGGCGTGCGGGCGCACCTGCTCCTCGGCGAACTCGCGGACGACGGACCGGAAGTCCTCGTGGTCCTTGCTCAGCTCGAAGGACGTGCTCGGCTCGAACGCGCTCACTGGGGTGCCTCCTTGACGTTGACGTCAACGTAAAGCACGATCGGGTCCATGGCAAGCCGCACCTGGACCATCGCGCAGGTCGCCGAGGAGCTCGGGATCACCCACCGCACGGTCCGCTACTACGAGGACCTCGGGCTGGTGACGCCCGAGCGCCGGGGCACCGTGCGCGTGTTCCACCCGCGCGACCGGATCCGGCTGCAGCTGGTGCTGCGCGGCAAGCGCCTCGGCTTCCCGCTCGACGAGATCCGCACCATCGTCGACATGTACGACGAGCAGCCCGGCGAGACCGGCCAGCTGCGCTACCTGCTCGACCAGATCGACGTCCGGCGGGCCGAGCTCGAGCAGCGCCGGCGGGACGTCGAGGCCGCGCTCGCCGAGCTCGACGAGCTGGAGCGGCGCTGCCAGGACGACCTGCGGACGCTCGCGTGACGGCCCGGTCGGCGGGGTGCTCGCGGTTCGCTAGGCTCGCGGCCGGTCGGAGGGAGCGACGATGACGACGGCGACGACGACGGACGGAGCGGACATGGGACGACACGGGAACCGCATGATCACCAAGGTGCTCATCGCCAACCGTGGCGAGATCGCGGTGCGGATCGCGCGCGCCTGCGCCGACTCCGGCATCGCCTCGGTCGCCGTGTACGCCGAGCCCGACCGCGACGCCCTGCACGTCCGGGTGGCCGACGAGGCCTACGCCCTGGGCGGTTCGACGCCCGGCGACTCCTACCTGGTGCAGGAGAAGCTGATCGAGGTGGCGCGCCAGTCCGGCGCCGACGCCGTGCACCCCGGCTACGGCTTCCTGGCCGAGAACGCGTCGTTCGCGCAGGCCGTGATCGACGCCGACCTGGTCTGGATCGGCCCCTCCCCCGAGGCCATCGACTCCCTGGGCGACAAGGTCAAGGCCCGCCACATCGCCGAGCGCGCGGGAGCCCCGCTGGTCGCCGGCACCAAGGACCCGGTGAACGGCGCCGACGAGGTCATCGCCTTCGCCGACGAGCACGGGCTGCCGGTCGCCATCAAGGCGGCCTACGGCGGCGGCGGGCGCGGCCTGAAGGTCGCCCGCGAGCGCGACGAGATCGCCGAGCTCTACGAGTCGGCCGTGCGCGAGGCCGTGTCGGCGTTCGGCCGCGGCGAGTGCTTCGTCGAGAAGTACCTCGACCAGCCGCGCCACGTCGAGACCCAGTGCCTGGCCGACACGCACGGCAACGTCGTCGTCGTCTCGACCCGCGACTGCTCGCTGCAGCGCCGGCACCAGAAGCTCGTCGAGGAGGCGCCCGCGCCGTTCCTGTCCGACGAGCAGAACGCCGAGCTGTACCGCGCCTCGAAGGCGATCCTGCGCGAGGCGGGCTACACCGGCGCCGGCACCTGCGAGTTCCTCGTGGGCCAGGACGGCACCATCTCGTTCCTCGAGGTCAACACCCGCCTGCAGGTCGAGCACCCGGTGACCGAGGAGGTCAGCGGCATCGACCTGGTGCGCGAGCAGCTGCGCGTCGCCGCGGGCGAGGAGCTCGGCTACGACGACCCGCCGCTGCGCGGGCACTCCTTCGAGTTCCGCATCAACGGCGAGGACGCCGGCTGCGGCTTCCTGCCCGCCCCGGGCACCGTGACGCGGTTCGAGCCGCCGTCCGGGCCCGGCGTCCGGCTCGACTCGGGCGTCGTGTCCGGGGACGTCGTCGCGGGGGCGTTCGACTCGATGCTGGCCAAGCTGGTCGTCACCGGGGCCACGCGGCAGCAGGCGCTCGAGCGCTCGCGCCGCGCGCTGGACGAGTTCGTCGTCGACGGCATGCCGACCGTCCTGCCCTTCCACCGCGTCGTCGTCCGCGACCCGGCCTTCGCGCCGGCGGACGCCGAGACGCCGTTCACGGTGCACACGCGCTGGATCGAGACGCAGTTCGACAACCAGATCGAGCCGTTCGCGGGGGCGGCCGGCGAGGCGGGCGAGCCCGAGGAGCGCCAGCGGGTCGTCGTCGAGGTCGGCGGCAAGCGGCTCGAGGTCGTCCTGCCGGCCGGCTTCTCGGCCGGTGGCGGTGGTGGCGGTGGCGGCGCGAAGGCCAAGGCGCCCAAGCGGTCGGGGCGCTCGTCGTCCGCCGCGGCGGCCGGTGGCGACGCACTCACGGCGCCGATGCAGGGGACCATCGTGAAGATCGCGGTCGAGGAGGGCCAGGCGGTCGAGGCCGGCGAGCTCGTCGTCGTCCTCGAGGCGATGAAGATGGAGCAGCCCATCACCGCCCACAAGTCCGGCACCGTCACCGGCCTGGTCGCCGAGATCGGCCAGACCGTCACCAGCGGCGCCGTCCTCCTCGAGCTCAAGGACCCCACCCCCGCCTGACCCCTCCCCCGCACCCACAGGTCGCTTTCTTGGGAATGTGCCCTCCCCGCGCGGCCCCAGGGGGCGAACTCCCAAGAAGGTGCCCAATGGGGTCGATCGTCCACAGGTGCACGAGGGCTCGGAGGTCATCCACAGCACGGCGTGGTGCCGTTGAAGGCGAGCAGTCCGGCGGCACACGCTGCGGCATGGTGACTCGACGACGACCCAACGGCTCGGAACTTCCTCGCGTCTTCCGAGGAGCAGATGCGGTGTCGGCCGGCGCGTTGTCACCCAAGCAGCTGCGAGGGCCCCTCGTCGTCCGTGTCATCCAGGGTGTCTACCGCCCGGCCTGGGTGCCCCTGACCCATCGGCTCAAGTGCGAAGCGGCCGCACTGGTGCTGCCGGAGGGTGCTGCCATCAGCGGCGTCTCGGCGGCAGCGGTCCGTGGGCACGACCTCGCCCGACCGGACGACGACGTGCTGGTCCGGGTTGGCCCTGCGACCCCGGTACGGAAGCGCGTCGGACTCGTCGTCCGGACTTCGGTGCACCCGGTGTCGGTGTCGCACGTCGACGGCCTCCCACTCGCCAGCCCTCTCGTCACGGCGTTCGACCTGGCGGCGCGGCGTCCACTCGCCGAGGCCGTGGGGAACCTCGACCTCTACGCCCGCGGTGGCGGCGTCGACCTGGCGGAGCTGAGTCACTGGCTCCACGGCAGCCACGACAACGACGTGGTGGCGGTGCGAGCCGCCGTCGCTCTTGGCGATCCCCGCGCGGAGTCGAGGCAGGAATCAGCCGTGCGCGTCCACCTCGCGCTGGCTGGCATCCACCTGGTACCTCAGCACGAGATCTGGCACCGAGGACGGCTGATCGCACGGAGCGACCTGGCGGACGTCGACCACCAGGTCGCGGTCGAGTACGACGGCGCCTGGCACGCGCTGCGCGGCCAGCTGCAGCGCGATCGCGCACGGCTCAACGCCCTGGGAGATGCAGGATGGACCGTGGTGCACGTGACGGCTGACCTCCTGCGCGACCCGGCCCAGTTGGTGGCCGTCGTCCGAGCTGCACGTCTGCGCGCGTCCGCCTGAATCCCTCAGGGCACCTTCTTGGCATTTCGCCCTCGCAGAGCTCCCGGAAGGGCGAAGTCCCAAGAAGGTGCCCTGACGCGACGGGTGGCGGATGCGTGCGGTCGGGCGGCGAGGGGTCAGGAGGGGCGGGTGTGGAGCTGGCGGGCGGCCTCGGCGATGGAGCCGGACATCGAGGGGTAGACCGTGAACGACGCGGCGACCTGGTCGACGGTGAGCTTGGTCTGCACCGCGAGCGCCACCGGGAAGACGAGCTCGGAGGCCCGCGGCGCCACCACGACGCCGCCCATCACGATGCCGGTGCCGGTGCGCGAGAAGAGCTTGACGAAGCCGTCCCGCACGTTCTGCATCTTGGCCCGCGGGTTGGTGGCCAGCGGCAGCATGACCTGCTCGAAGGCGATCCCCGCCTCCTCCAGCGCCGGCGCCGACCAGCCCACGGTCGCGATCTCGGGGTCGGTGAAGATGTTGGCCGCCACGGCCCGCAGGTTCAGGGGCTGCACCGCGTCCCCGAGCGCGTGCGACATCGCGATCCGTCCCTGCATGGCGGCGACCGACGCGAGCGGCAGCACCCCGGTGCAGTCGCCCGCCCCGTAGACCCCGCGCGCCGTCGTCCGCGAGACGCCGTCGACCTCGATGTGCCCGGACGACGACAGGGCCACCCCCGCCGCCTCCAGACCGAGGTCCTCGGTGTTCGGCACGGAGCCCACCGCCATGACGCAGTGCGAGGCCGCCACGGTCCGTCCGTCGGTGAGAGTCACCAGCACGCCCGCGCCCTGCCGCTGCACCGACTGCGCCCGCGAGCGTCCCAGCACGTTCATGCCGCGGCGGGTGAAGACGTCCTCGATCACGGCTGCGGCGTCGGCGTCCTCGCCGGGCAGCACGCGGTCGCGCGACGACACGAGCGTGACCTCGCACCCGAGCCCCAGGTAGGCGTGGGCGAACTCCGCGCCGGTGACGCCCGACCCGACGACCACGACGTGCTCGGGCAGCTCGGGCAGGTCGTACACCTGCTGCCAGGTCAGGATCCGCTCGCCGTCCGGGAGGGCCGACTCCAGCTCGCGCGGCCGCGCCCCCGTCGACACGAGCACGACGTCGGCGTCCAGCACCTGCTCGGCCCCGCCGTCCGCCGGCGTCACGACCACGCGCTCCGGCCCGTCGAGCCGTCCGCGGCCGCGCACGACCGTGACGCCGTCGCGCGCGAGCCGTGCCCCGATGTCGTCGCTCTGCGCCCGCGCGAGCGCCTTGACCCGCTCGTTCACGACGCGCAGGTCGGCGCGCGCGACCTCGCCCGGCTCGGGCGACTCGGCCAGCCGGACGCCGAGCCCGGCCGCCGCGAAGAAGCGCGACATGAAGTCGGACGTCGAGATCAACGTCTTGCTCGGCACGCAGTCGGTGAGCACCGCCGCACCGCCCAGGCCGTCGCGGTCGACCACCGTGACCTCGGCCCCGAGATGGGCCGCCACGAGCGCGCTCTCGTAGCCGCCGGGACCTCCCCCGACGACCACGACCCGCTGCGCTGCCCGCTCGCTGCTCACGGCGTCCATCCAACCACCCGGTCCCCTAACCTGAGGGCCATGCCCCTGTACGCCGCCTACGGCAGCAACCTGGACTCGCGCCGCATGGGCGAACGGGCACCGCACTCCCCGCCGTGCGGCACCGGCTGGCTCAGCGGCTGGCGGCTGACCTTCGGCGGCGAGGACATCAGCTGGCAGGGCGCGCTTGCCACGATCGTCGAGGACGCCGGCACCCAGGTCTACGTGGCGCTGTACGACATCACGCCGGCCGACGAGGCGACGCTCGACGACTGGGAGGGCGCCGGGCTCGGCACGTACCGCAAGGTGCGCGTGCGGGTGCACACCCTGGACGGCGACGAGATGGCGTGGGCGTACGTCGTCGACGGCTACGAGGGCGGGCTGCCCACCGCGAGCTACCTGGGCGAGATCGCCGACGCGGCCGAGGCCGCCGGCGCGCCCGACGACTACGTGGCCGACCTGCGCGGGCGTCCCTGCCGCTCCATCGGGTGAGCGGCCGGACGGCGGTCCGCGGGCTCGCGCTGGCCTGCCACCCGGGCCCGGCGCTGGCCGTCACCGCGCTGGCCGGGCTGCTCGCCGTCACGGCCGGTGCGACCGCCACCACGACCGCGCTCGTCGTGGTCGCGTTCCTCGTAGGCCAGCTCTCGGTCGGCTGGGCCAACGACTGGCTGGACGCCGACCGCGACGCGACCGTCGGGCGCAGCGACAAACCGGTCGCCACGGGGCAGGTCGGGCGCGAGGTGGTCCGGGTCGCGGCGCTGACGGCGCTCACGGCGAGCGTCCCGCTGTCGTTGACGCTCGGCGTCCGGGCCGGGGTGGCCCACGTCGTCGCCGTCGCGTCGGCCTGGGCGTACGACCTCGGCCTGAAGTCGACGCCGTGGTCGTGGGTGCCGTTCGCCGTGAGCTTCGGGCTGCTGCCGGACGTCGTCGTGCTGGCCCTTCCCGGTCACCACCTCGCGCCGTGGTGGCTGGTCGCCGCCGGTGCCCTCCTCGGCATCGGTGCGCACCTGGTCAACGTCCTCCCCGACCTCGACGACGACCACGCCACGGGCATCCGAGGGTTCCCGCACCGCTTGGGGCGCAAGGGTTCTGCGGTGGGTGCGGCCAGCGTGCTGGTCACGGCCGCCGCGTTGGTCGCCCTCGCGCCACCGGGCCGCACCGCCCCTGCCGCCCTCGTCGTCCTGGGCGTCGCGGTGGTGGCCGCGGCCACGGCTGCGGTCACCGGCGCCCGGGGGCGGGGGCGGCTCACGCCCCTGGTCGCCACCGCGGTCGTGGCGGCCGCGGCCGTCGTCCTCCTGCTCGCCTCGGGCGCCCGCCTCGGCTGAGCCGTTCATCCCGGCTTCATCACGACGTCGTCCGGGCCCTGGGCCGCCCGACACCCGGGGGGATAGCCTGCGCTCGGCCGGGCAGACGACCACGTCTTCTCCGCCGTGCTGACGAGGAGGCTGATCGTGCGAACCCGTTCACTGCGCGCCACCGTCGTCCTGGCCATCGGGGCCTCGACCCTTGCCGTGGCGTCCTGCGCGCCACCGGAGAAGGCTGCGACCGGCGACACCAAGAAGGCGTCCACGGCGACCAGCGCCCAGGACCTCGGGGGCCTCGACGCCCTCGTCACCGCGGCCAAGAAGGAAGGCACGCTCAACGTCATCGCGCTGCCGCCGGACTGGGCCAACTACGGCGAGATCATCGCGGGCTTCACCGCCAAGTACGGCATCAAGGTCAGCTCCGCGCAGCCGGACGCCGACAGCGCCACCGAGATCTCGACCGCCAAGAACCTCAAGGGCCAGAGCACCGCGCCGGACGTCTTCGACCTCGGCACCGCGGTGGCGCTCGCCAACACCGACCTGTACGCGCCGTACAAGGTGCAGAACTTCGACAAGATCCCGGCCGAGCTCAAGGACGCGAACGGCACGTGGGTCAACGACTACGGCGGCTACATCTCGATCGGCTACGACGCCGGCAAGGTGCCCGCGCCGACCAGCTTCGCCGACCTGCTCAAGCCCGAGTACAAGGGCAAGGTCGCCCTGAACGGCAACCCCACCAAGGCCGGCGCGGCCTTCGCAGGCGTCGTCGCGGCGTCCCTCGGCAACGGCGGCTCGGCCGACGACGTCGCGCCCGGCGTCCAGTACTTCAAGAAGCTCAAGGACGCCGGCAACCTGGTGCCCGTCGACCCCACCCCGGCCACGATCCAGTCCGGCCAGACCGCCGTCGTCATCGACTGGGACTACAACAACGCGGGCCAGACGAGGGCGCTGCAGGGCAAGGTCGACTGGAAGTCGGTCATCCCCGAGGGCGCGGTCAACGGCGCCTACTACGTGCAGGCCATCAACAAGGACGCGCCGCACCCGGCCGCCGCGCGCCTGTGGCAGGAGTACCTGTACTCCGACGAGGGCCAGAACCTCTGGCTCAAGGGCGGCGCCCGCCCGGTGCGCGGCGAGGAGATGTCGCAGGCCGGCACCATCGACAAGGCCGCCTACGACGCCCTGCCGAAGGTCAGCGGCACCCCGGTCTTCATCACCGAGGCCCAGCGCACGAAGATCACCGACTACCTGAACGCCAACTGGCAGAAGGTGATGGGCTGATCCGGCGGTGACGACCGTCCCTGCGGGACGTGCTCGCGGCACCCGTCGCCGGACGGCGGGTGCCGCGCTCGGCACGCTCCCCTTCTTCGCCTTCGTGGCGGTGTTCCTCGTCGTCCCCACGGTCGTGGTGGTCGTGCAGGCGTTCCTCTCGGACGACGGCGTGCCGACGCTCGACAACGTCCGCGAGCTCGGCAACGCCGACATCCGGCGGGCGCTGCTCAACAGCGTGGTGCTCTCGGGCGTCACGGCCTTGATCGGCGCGGCGGTCGGCGCAGTGGTCGCCTACGCCGTCTCGACCGCTGCGCCGCAAGGGATCCTGCGCCGGACGGTGAGCGCGGCGTCCGGCGTCCTGGCGCAGTTCGGCGGCGTCATGCTGGCCTTCGCGTGGATCGCCACGCTCGGCCTGTCCGGCCTGGTGCCCACGCTGCTGCGCGACCACCTCGGCACCGAGGCCGACACCTCGTGGCTCTACGGCCTCAGCGGCTTCGTGCTGGTCTACCTGTACTTCCAGATCCCGTTGATGGTCATCGTCTTCCTGCCCTCGATCGACGGTCTGCGCCCCCAGTGGCGCGAGGCGGCCGAGTCGCTCGGCGGCACCACGTGGCAGTACTGGCGCCGCATCGCCGGACCGCTGCTGCTGCCGGCGTTCCTCAGCTCGGCGCTGCTGCTGTTCGCCAACGCGCTCTCGGCCTACGCCACCGCGGCCGCGCTCAACGCGCAGAGCACGTTCATCCTGCCGCTGCAGATCGGCAACGCCATCGGCAGCGAGGTCGTGCTGGGCCGGCAGAACGTCGCCAAGGCGCTCGCCCTCGAGATGGTCGTGATCGTCGCGGTCGTCATGACGGGGTACGCCTGGTTGCAGCGCCGGGCCGAGCGGTGGCTGGGCTGATGGCCAGCACCGGACGTCGTCGGGCCCGCGCCCAGCGCCGGCTGCGCTGGGCCGTGCTGCTCGTCGCCGGGTTCTTCTTCGCCCTGCCGCTGTGGGCGATGCTCGTCTTCAGCACCTCCTCGCCGCACGGCGTCACCGGCGAGACCTGGGCCCAGCTCGTGCACGTGCGCCAGCTCGGCCGCGACTACCCGACGTTCGTGGACGGCGTGAAGCTGTCGGCCGCGCTCGTCGTCCTCACCGTGCTGCTGATGCTGGTGCTGCTCGTGCCCACGATGACCTGGGTGCGGCTGCGGCTGCCGCGGCTGCGTCGTCCGATGGAGTTCCTCTGCCTGCTGCCGCTGACGATCCCCGCCATCGTGCTGGTCGTCGGCCTGGCGCCGGTGTACGCGTGGGTGACCTACTTCGTCGGGCCGTCCAGCGTCTGGCTCTTCCTCGCCTACACCGTGCTGGTGCTGCCGTACGCGTACCGCGCGATCGACGCCGGCCTGAGCGCGATCGACGTCCGCACGCTGTCCGAAGCCGCGCGCGGCCTGGGCGCCAGCTGGCCGCGGGTCTTCTGGTCGGTCATCACGCCCAACATCCGCACCGCGCTGATGTCGGCGTCGTTCCTGTCGGTGGCGTTGGTGCTGGGCGAGTACACGATCGCCTCGCTGATGAGCCGCAACAACCTGCAGGTCGGCATCTTCCAGCTCAGCCAGCGCACGCCGTCCATGTCCGTCGCGGTGTCGCTGGCCGCGCTGCTGCTGTGCTTCGTGCTCCTCGTCGTCCTCTCGCTCGCCGGCGGCCGTCGCCGCCCGGCCGTCGTGGGCGTCGCACCCGCCACCACCCAGGAGGTCGAGTGACCACCACGTCCGACGCGAGCGGTGCGGTCCGCACCGGCGTCCCGGTGCGGCTCGAGGGCCTGCACCGCCACTACGGCGGCGTCCACGCGCTCGACGGCTTCGACCTGGACCTCGCACCCGGCGAGCTCGTCGCGCTGCTCGGCCCCTCCGGCTGCGGCAAGACCACCGCGCTGCGCCTGCTCGCCGGGCTCGAGGACGCCGACGAGGGGCGCATCGTCGTCGGCGACCAGGACGTCACCGCGGTGCCCGCGAACAAGCGCGACATGGGGATGGTCTTCCAGGCCTACAGCCTCTTCCCGCACATGACCGCCCGCGACAACGTCGCGTTCGGGCTGCAGCTGCGCGGCGCGTCCGCCGCCGACCGGCGCCAGCGGGCCGGCGAGATGCTCGAGCTGGTGGGCCTGGCCGCGCAGGCCGACCGCTACGCCCACCAGATGTCCGGCGGCCAGCAGCAACGCGTCGCGCTGGCCCGGGCGCTCGCGATCCGCCCGCGCGTGCTGCTGCTCGACGAGCCGCTGTCGGCGCTCGACGCCAAGGTGCGCGTGCAGCTGCGGGACGAGATCCGGCGGATCCAGCTCGAGATCGGCACCACCACGCTGTTCGTCACGCACGACCAGGAGGAGGCGCTCGCCGTCGCCGACCGCGTGGGTGTGATGCGGGCCGGCCGGCTCGAGCAGATCGCAGCCCCCGACGAGGTCTACGCGCGGCCCGCGACGCCCTTCGTGGCCGACTTCGTCGGGCTCACCAACCGGGTCGACGGCGTGGCCAGCGGTCAGCAGGCCCGCGTGCTGGGCGCCGACGTCCCGCTGCTGCCGGGCTCGCCGACGTCCGGCGACGTGACGGTGCTGGTGCGACCCGAGTCCGTCGCGGTCACGGCCGACCCGGCGGGGACCGGCGAGATCGCCGCGGCCAGCTTCCTCGGCTCGCTCGGCCGGGTGCAGGTGCGCACGCCGGACGGCGGCGTCGTCCTCGCGCAGGTGCCGACCCGCGACGTCGAGGCGCTGGCCCCGGGCACGCGCGTGACCCTGACCGTGCGTCCGGTACCTGCGCTCGCGGTCGAGCGCAGCCGCGTATCGTCCTCGCCGTGACCACGCCTGACGCGACGCCCCCGACCGCCCCGCCGGACCTGTCCGACCCGCGCACCGACCCGTTCGACGTCGCGCAGGCCGCCGCGACCCGGCTGGCCGAGCTGACCGGGGCCGCGCACCACGACGTCGCGCTCGTGCTCGGCTCGGGCTGGGCGCCGGCCGGCGACCTGCTGGGCGAGACGCTCGCCGAGATCGCGACGACCGACCTGCCGGGCTTCAGCGCCGCCGCCGTCGCCGGCCACCACGGCGTGATCCGCTCGGTGCGCATCGGCGACACCGACCGGCGGGCGCTGGTC
This sequence comes from Angustibacter peucedani, assembly GCF_054779595.1. NCBI lineage: Bacteria > Bacillati > Actinomycetota > Actinomycetes > Kineosporiales > Kineosporiaceae > Angustibacter > Angustibacter peucedani. Next base: position 32,578 of record NZ_BAAGXY010000008.1, on the reverse strand, counting down.
TTCGGCTCGCGCACCCACTACTACGAGGGCAAGGGCGTGCGGGCGGTCGTGCACGGCGTCCGGACAGCGGCCCGCGCCGGCTGCTCGACGGTCGTGCTGACGAACGGGTGCGGCGGCCTGAGCCCCGCGTGGACCCCCGGCACTCCGGTGCTGATCAGCGACCACCTCAACCTCACCGCCACCTCGCCGCTCGAGGGTGCGACCTTCGTCGACCTCACCGATCTGTACAGCAGCCGGCTGCGCGCGCTGTGCCGCGAGGTCGAGCCCGACCTCGACGAGGGCGTGTACGTGCAGTTCCCCGGCCCGCACTACGAGACGCCGGCCGAGGTGCAGATGGCCAAGGTGCTCGGCGGCCACCTGGTCGGCATGTCGACGACGCTGGAGGCGATCGCGGCGCGGCACGCGGGCTTGGAGGTGCTCGGCATCTCGCTCGTGACCAACCTGGCGGCGGGCATCAGCGACCAGCCGCTCGACCACGCCGAGGTGCTCGAGGCCGGCCGCGCCGCCGCCGAGCGCTGCGGGCGGATGCTCGCCGACGTCGTCCGGCGGATCTGATGGCGGTCGACGACGAGCTGCTCGCGCGGGCGGTGCTCTGGCGCGACGACGACCCGGACGACGCCACGCGGGCCGAGCTCGACGACCTGGTCGCACGGGTGCGCGGCGGCGACCTGGAGGCGCTGGCCGAGCTGGCCGACCGCTTCGACGGCACGCTCGAGTTCGGCACCGCCGGGCTGCGCGGAGCCATCGCGGCCGGCCCGAACCGGATGAACCGCGCGGTCGTGATCCGTGCGGCCGCAGGCCTCACCGCCTACCTCGCCGCCGAGAACGGCCGACCGCCGCGCGTGGTCGTCGGCTTCGACGCCCGCCACCGCAGCGACGACTTCGCACGCGACACCGCGGCCGTCGTCACCGCCGCGGGCGGCGAGGCCTTCGTGCTGCCGCGCCCGCTGCCGACCCCGGTGCTGGCCTTCGCGATCCGGCACCTCGGCGTCGACGCCGGCGTGATGGTCACCGCGAGCCACAACCCGCCGCAGGACAACGGCTACAAGGTCTACCTTGGCGACGGCAGCCAGATCGTGCCGCCGGCCGACGCCGGCATCGCGGCCGCCATCGCAGCGGTGCCGACGGTGCAGTCCGTGCCGCGCGCCGACGACGGCTGGACGACGCTCGGCGACGACGTGCTGGAGTCCTACCTCGACGCGGTCGCGGCCGTCGTCCGGCCGGACTCCCCCCGCGACCTGCGGGTCGTGCACACGCCCCTGCACGGCGTGGGTCGCGACGTGCTCGTCGGCGCCCTGCAGCGCGCCGGTTTCGCGGCGCCGTACGTCGTGCCCAGCCAGGGCGACCCCGACCCCGACTTCCCGACGGTCGCCTTCCCCAACCCCGAGGAGGCCGGCGCGATCGACGCCGCGCTCGACGCCGCCCGCGAGCAGCAGGCCGACGTCGTCCTCGCCAACGACCCGGACGCCGACCGGTGCGCCGTCGCGGTGCCCGACCCGGCGGCCGACGGCGGGTGGCGGATGCTCGGCGGCGACGAGGTGGGCGTGCTGCTCGGCGCCTACGTCGTGCGCCGGCTCGAGGCCGACGGCGGCGTGCCCGAGGGCACGGTGATGGCGAACTCGGTCGTCAGCGGGCGGCAGCTGGCCGCGGTGTGCGCGGCTCACGGCGTGCGCCACGTCGAGACCCTCACCGGCTTCAAGTGGATCAGCCGCGTGCCCGGCCTGCGGTACGGCTACGAGGAGGCGCTCGGCTACTGCGTCGACCCCGCCCGAGTGCGCGACAAGGACGGCGTCAGCGCCGCCCTGCTCGTGGCCGAGCTGGCCGCGACGCTGAAGGCCGAGGGGCGCACCCTGCTGGACGAGCTCGACGACCTCGCCGCCGCCACCGGGGTGCACCTCACCGGCCAGCACAGCGTGCGCGTCGAGGACCTCTCGCTCATCACCGACGCCATGGCGCGGCTGCGGGCCGAGCCCCCGGCCGAGCTGGCGGGCGCGGCCGTCGAGCGGCGCGACGACCTCGCGACCGGCTCGGCCGAGCTGCCGCCCACCGACGGGCTGCGCTGGTACACCGCCGACGGCAGCCGCGTGATCGTGCGGCCGAGCGGCACGGAGCCCAAGCTCAAGGCCTACCTCGAGGTCGTCGAGCCGGTCACCGGCTCGGACGGCGCGGCGGCCCGGGCCGTGGCGGCCGAGCGGCTCGCCGCGCTGCGTGCCGACGTCGCGGCGGCGGTCGGGCTGTGAGCTCGCTGGTGCTGCGTCCCCTGCGGGTGGACGACGAGGCCGCCGCGCGCCGGGCCCACGAGGAGCTGCTCGCCGACCACTTCGAGTTCCTGCTCGACACCCGCGAGGGCGAGCCCTGGGCCGACTACGTGGCCCGCCTCGACCGGGTCTCGCGCGGCGAGGACGTGCGCGAGGGCTGGGTGCCGGCGTCGTTCCTCGTGGCCGACGTCGACGGCGAGGTGGTGGGGCGGATCTCGGTGCGGCACGGCCTCAACGACTGGCTGGCCGAGCACGGCGGCCACATCGGCTACGGCGTACGGCCGGGCTCGCGCCGGCGCGGGTACGCGAGCGAGATGCTGCGCCAGGCGCTGGACGTCGCGCGATCGGTCGGGCTGACCCGCGTCATGGTCACGTGCGAGCCGTCCAACACCGGTTCGGCCGCGGTGATCGAGCGCTGCGGCGGGGTCTTCGAGCGGCTGTCGCAGGCGAGCGACGAGCAGGTCGCCATGCGCCGCTGCTGGATCGACCTCGAGAAGGACGCTCCGGTCACGCCGTGACGACGAGCTCCGCGACGTCCGGGTGCAGGGCAGCCAGCCCGGCGTCCAACGTCACCAGCCGGGCGCTGCGCCGGAGGGCCAGCTCGGCCAGGTAGGCGTCGGTGACCTGCCGGTGACCGATCACCCCGTGCATCGTCACCTGCTGGTACCCCAGGTCGTCAGGCCAGAACTCGTGCCCGGGCTGGGCGCAGATGCGCGCCAGCAGGCGCTGGCCGGCCACCGCGCTGCGACCTTGGAGCACGGCGATGCGCACCAGGGCGCCCTGCGTGATCGGACAGGTGGCGAAAGCCGGGTCGGAGCGCTCGCCCCACCACCGGTCCGCCGCGGCGTGGTGCACGTGGTCCGGTAGCGAGAGCGCGACCAGCACGTTGCCGTCGAGCAGCTGCGTCATGCGTCGTCGTCCAGCGCCCGGACGTCGTCTGCCGTGATCGGATGTCCCGTCGCCTCGAACGTCGGGAACCCGTGACGGGACGACGACTCGCGAGGCGACGGGTCGGTCGGCTCCTGCTGCAGTCCTCGCCGCATGATCTCGGCGACCACGCTGCTGAGCGACTGGTGCCGGTCGTGCGCGATCGCTCGCGCGGCTCGGTGCAGGTCGTCCGGGAGGTCGATCGTCGTACGCATCAACGCATCATAGCATCGCCATCATGATGACATGATGCTACCGGCGTCGGACGCTGCGCCCGACCTGGACTAACCTGTCTCCGGTGAGCACCTCCACCGTGCCTGCGACGGCGCAGGCTGATCTCGCCGCGATCGCCGGCATCGACTCGCTGTCCGACGCCGCGCTCCGCCGGTTCCTGCACGGCCTTCCCGGCGTCGACCAGGTCGGCCTCGAGGCCCGCGCGGCGGCCCTCGGCACGCGGTCGATCAAGACGACGTCCAAGGCCTGGGGCATCGACACCGCGATCGGCATGATCGACCTCACGACGCTCGAGGGCGCCGACACCCCCGGCAAGGTCCGCACCCTGTGCGCCAAGGCGGCCCACCCCGACCCGAGCGACCCGTCGTGCCCCAAGGTCGCCGCGGTCTGCGTCTACAACGACCTGGTCGACGTCGCCGTCGACGCGCTGCGCGGCACCGGCATCCACGTCGCGGCGGTCGCCACGGCGTTCCCGAGCGGTCGCGCCAGCCGGGCCGTCAAGCTCGCCGACACCCGCGACGCCGTCGAGGCCGGCGCCGACGAGATCGACATGGTGATCGACCGCGGGGCGTTCCTGTCCGGCCGCTACCTGCAGGTCTTCGAGGAGATCGCCGAGACCAAGGCCGCCTGCACGGCGACCGACGGCCGCGAGGCGCACCTGAAGGTCATCCTCGAGACCGGCGAGCTCAGCACCTACGACAACGTCCGGCGCGCGTCGTGGCTCGCCATGCTGGCGGGCGGCGACTTCATCAAGACCAGCACCGGCAAGGTGCAGCCCGCGGCCACCCTGCCCGTCACGCTGCTGATGCTCGAGGCGGTGCGCGACTTCCGGCTGGCCGGCGGTCGGCAGGTCGGCGTCAAGCCCGCCGGCGGCATCCGCACCAGCAAGGACGCGCTGAAGTACCTCGTCGTCGTCAGCGAGACGGCCGGCGACGACTGGATGGACCCGGACTGGTTCCGGTTCGGCGCCTCGACGCTGCTCAACGACCTGCTGCTGCAGCGCCAGAAGCTCGCCACCGGCCGCTACTCCGGCCCCGACTACGTCACCCTGGACTGAGCGGATCTGATCACGATGCCCACCTTCGAGTACGCCCCCGCACCGGAGTCGCGCTCCGTCGTCGACCTGCAGCCGTCCTACGGCCTGTTCATCGACGGCGAGTTCGGCGACCCGTCGTCCGGCGCGTCGTTCAAGACGGTCAGCCCGAGCACCGAGGAGGTGCTGGCCGAGGTCGCCGAGGGCGACGCCGCGGACGTCGACCGCGCCGTCCGCGCCGCCCGCCGCGCGTACGACCGGGTCTGGTCGAGGCTGTCCGGCGCCGAGCGCGGCAAGTACCTGTTCCGCATCGCGCGGATCATCCAGGAGCGCTCGCGCGAGCTCGCCGTCCTGGAGTCGCTCGACAACGGCAAGCCGATCAAGGAGAGCCGCGACGTCGACGTCCCGCAGGCGGCCGCGTGGTTCTTCTACTACGCCGGCTGGGCCGACAAGCTCGACCACGCCGGGCTCGGGCCCGACCCGAAGGCGCTCGGCGTCGCGGGTCAGGTCATCCCGTGGAACTTCCCGCTGCTGATGCTGGCCTGGAAGATCGCGCCCGCGCTCGCGTGCGGCAACACCGTGGTGCTCAAGCCGGCCGAGACCACGCCGCTGACGGCGTTGCTGTTCGCGGAGATCTGCCAGCAGGCCGACCTGCCGGCCGGCGTGGTGAACATCGTCACCGGGGCCGGCGAGACCGGCCGTGCGGTGGTCGAGCACCCGGACGTCGACAAGGTGGCCTTCACCGGCTCGACCGAGGTCGGCAAGCGCATCGCGCGGGCCGTGGCCGGCAGCCGCAAGAAGGTCACCCTCGAGCTCGGCGGCAAGGGCGCCAACATCGTGTACGACGACGCGCCGGTCGACCAGGCCGTCGAGGGCATCGTCACCGGCATCTTCTTCAACCAGGGCCACGTCTGCTGCGCGGGCTCGCGGCTGCTGGTGCAGGAGAACGTCGCCGACGAGGTCGTCGAGCGGCTCAAGCGCCGGCTGTCGACGCTGCGCGTGGGCGACCCGCTCGACAAGAACACCGACGTCGGTGCCATCAACTCGGCCGAGCAGCTCGCCCGCATCACCGAGCTGGCACAGGTCGGCGAGGACGAAGGTGCCGAGCGCTGGTCGCCGGCCTGCGACCTGCCGGGCAACGGCTTCTGGTTCGCCCCCACGGTCTTCACCGGCGTCTCGAACACCCACCGCATCGCGCAGGAGGAGGTGTTCGGCCCGGTGCTGTCGGTGCTGACCTTCCGCACGCCCGACGAGGCCGTGGCCAAGGCCAACAACACGCCGTACGGGCTGTCGGCCGGCATCTGGACCGACAAGGGCTCGCGCATCCTGTGGACCGCCGACCGGCTGCGCGCCGGCGTGGTGTGGGCCAACACGTTCAACAAGTTCGACCCCAGCTCGCCCTTCGGCGGGTACAAGGAGTCCGGTTACGGCCGCGAGGGCGGCCGCCACGGCCTGGAGGCCTACCTTGCCCACTGACACCCGGCTCGAGGTCCGCAAGACCTACAAGCTCTACGTCGGCGGGGCCTTCCCGCGCAGCGAGTCCGGCCGCTCGTACGAGGTCACCGACAGCCGAGGCCGCTTCCTGGCCAACGCGGCGCAGGGCTCGCGCAAGGACGCGCGCGACGCCGTCGTCGCGGCCCGGGGCGCGGTGGGCAAGTGGTCGTCGGCCACCGCCTACAACCGCGGCCAGGTGCTGTACCGCGTGGCCGAGCTGCTCGAGGGCCGGCGCGCGCAGTTCGTCGACGAGGTCTTGCGCGGCGAGGGCCTGCAGCGCGCCCGCGCCGAGAAGGTCGTCGACGCCGCGATCGACCGCTGGGTCTGGTACGCGGGGTGGTCGGACAAGGTCGCGCAGGTGCTCGGCAACCTCAACCCGGTCGCCGGCCCGTTCTTCGACATCAGCGCGCCCGAGCCCACCGGCGTCGTCGCGGTGCTGGCGCCGCAGCGCTCGTCGCTGCTCGGCCTGGTGTCGGTCGTCGCACCGGCGATCGTCACCGGCAACACCGTCGTGGTCGTGGCCAGCGAGCGCCGACCACTGCCGGCCGTGTCGCTGGGCGAGGTGCTCGCGACGTCCGACGTGCCGGGCGGTGTGGTCAACGTGCTGACCGGCCGCACGGCCGAGATCGCTCCGTGGCTGGCCTCGCACATGGACGTCAACGCGATCGACCTCGCGGGCGCCGCGGAGGCCGAGGGCCTCGCCTGGCCCGACCTCGAGGTCGCCGCGGCCGACAACCTCAAGCGGGTCGTGCGCCCGTCGGTCGACGCGGCCGGTGCGGCGGTCGAGCCGGACTGGCGCCCCGAGCCGGGCCTGGACCGGCTGCGCCGGTTCCTCGAGACCAAGACCGTCTGGCACCCCAAGGGCACGTGAGCGTCCCGGCGTTCGTCGTCGCGCTCTCGCGCGGCGAGGCCACGACGACGTCCGAGGTGACGGGCGGGCTCGCGGTGGTCAACGACGTCTACCCGGTCTCGCACGAGCAGAACCGCCTGCTGCTGACCGCACCCACGCCCTGGGACGTCGCCGTGGCGGACGCCGAGCGCGTGCAGGGCGGCGCCGGGCTGGCCCACCGCCGGGTCGACTGGCTGACCGGCGCACCCGACGACGTCACGGACGACGCGGTGCGCGCTGCCGGCTGGCAGCCGTCGCACGCGGTGTTCATGCACCTCGACGGACCTGCCGACGCCTCGCCGGGCGCGGCGCGCACGGTGCCCTGGTCCGTCGTCCGGCCGGCCGTGCTGGCCGACTGGCGCGAGGCGCTGCCCGACCTGGACGACGACGGCGTCCGCCAGCTCGCCGACCGCCGCGAGGCCACGGCGCGCGCCTGCGGCCTGTCGTGGCACGTCGTGCTGGACGACGAGGACCCGGTGTCGTGGTGCAGCCTGCGCGTGCTCGACCTGGACGGCGAACGGATGGCGCAGGTCGAGGAGGTCATGACGCTGCCGTCGCACCAGGGCCGCGGGTTCGCCCGCAACGTGGTGGCCCACGCGGTGGGCGCGGCTCGTGCGGCGGGCGCCGGGCTGGTGTGGCTCGAGGCCGACCGCGACGACTGGCCGCGAGAGCTCTACTCCCGCATCGGTTTCGAGGTCCGAGGCCCGGCCACGACGGTGGCCACGCGGTCGCCGTCCGAGCAGGTGGCGTCATGAGCGAGCAGGAGCACCGCGCCTGGCACGCGGCGCGCCTGGCCCGGCTCGTCGGGCCGCGCGGCGCCCTGGCGCTGACCGGCACGCACTGGCTCGAGGACGAGCTGGTGCTCGACGGCGTGCCCGGCACCTGGCGGGCGGTCGAGGGGTCGAGCCCGCCGCGCGCCACGCTCACCGCCGCGGCTCGCGACAGCGTGGTCGTCGACGGCGCGCCGCTCGACGGCACGGTCGAGGTGGTGAGCGACCTCCTCGGCGAGCCCACGCCGGTCGTCGCGGGTCGGCTGCAGCTGGTGCTGGTCGACCGCGAGGGCGTCCTCGGCGTCCGCGTCTACGACCCGGATGCCCACCGCCGCAGCGGTTTCGACGGCGTCGAGACGTTCCCGTACGACCCGGCGCTCGAGCGTCCCGCCACCTTCGAGCCGTACGAGACCGAGCAGGTCGTGCCGGTCGACAGCGTCGACGGCGTGCGGCGCACGCTGCCGATCGGTGGCGTGGTGGCCTTCGAGCTCGCCGGCACGACCGTGCGGCTGGCCGTCGAGCGCGACCCGGACGACGGCGTCCTGCAGGCCGTGTTCCGCGACCGCACGGGCGACCGCGCGGCCGGCGGCACGGCCTACCCCTTCCGGTTCCTGAACTTCCCGCCGCCGGACGGCGAGAGCCGCACCGTCGCCGACCTCAACCAGGTCTTCCTGCCGCCGTGCGCGTTCAGCGACCACTTCGTCTGCCCGCTGCCGCCGCCGGGCAACTCCCTCGACGTCGCCGTCGAGGGCGGCGAGGCCCGCGTGCGCTGGGCGCCACCGGCCTGACCCGCCCGCGCCCGCTCAGGGCGCGAGGAGCACGCGCGTCCAGAGGTCGAGCAGCAACCGCTCGACCTCGTCCGGGCCGAGGCCACGGGCGGTGAGCAGCTCGTAGAACTCCGGGGCGTTCGTCGACCACACCAGGTCGGCCACCCGGTCGTCGTCCAGGTCGGGCCGCACCTCGCCCGTCGACCGCAGGTCGCGGGCCAGCAGCCGCATGTTCGCCGCGCGCCGCTCGCCCAGGCCCGCCAGCACCTCGGCCGCCGCGGGGTCGCTCGCGGCGGCCTGGCGCAGCACGGCGACGAGCGGCACGACCCGCTGGTGGCGCGCGGCGATGGCCGCCGCGTAGACCGCCAGCTTGGAGCGCGCGTCGGGGGCGGCCTGCATCTCGCGCACGTAGTCGCGCTCGGCCGACGCGGTCGGGACGTCGGCGGGCCGGCCCGGGTCGTGGCCGGCCAGCGCCTCGTCCACCAGGGCGAGGACCAGCTGCGGCTTGCGCCCGACCGCCGCGTACACGGTGTCGACGGCCACGCCGGCGTCGCGCGCGACCTGCGCGACCGTCGTCCCGGCGTAGCCGTCGGCCGTGAACCGGGCGTGCGCCGCCTGCAGCACCGCCCGGCGGGTGCCGGCAGCCTGCTCGGCCCGCTGCGGGGAGCGGTAGGTGCGGGTCTTGACCGGTCGCGTCACGCGTCCTAGCCTACCCGTATTCGGCAGAACGTCATTCGGATGAATTGCCGTCGAGGCGCCGGAGGTGCCGCATGGGGTCCGTCGACCAGTCCACCCACAGCCCCGCCACCGCGCTCGCGCCGGTCTTCCGGGCCGCCGGCACCGGCCGGGGCACCTGGGCCATGGGCTCGCTGTTCGAGAGCCTGCTGGCCGCGTCCGAGAGCGACGGCGAGCTCGGGGTGTCGGTGGTGCTGCAACCGCCCGGCACGGCCACGCCGCTGCACGTGCACACCCACGAGTCCGAGGCGTTCTACCTGCTCGAGGGCACCATGACCTACCGCGCGGGCGACGAGACCTTCCACCTCGGCGCCGGCGACTTCGTGTACCTGCCGAAGGCCGTGCCGCACGCCTTCCGCGTCACCGGCGAGGCCCCGGTGCGGTTCGTCGGGCTCACGGTGCCCGGCGCGCTGCTCGGCCTGTACGACGAGGTGGGGGTGCCGGCGACCGAGCACCGGCTGCCGGGCGCCGACGGCCTGCCGATGGACGTCGAGATCAGCCGCTGGAACGAGGTCGGCCCGCGCTACGGCCTGCGGGTGGTCGGGCCGCCGATCCCGGCCTAGGCCGCCACGGCCGCCGTGCTGTCGGCGCCGCGGCGCACCAGCGCCGGCCCGATCGCCGCCCCCACCGCGGCAGCCACGAGCGACAGCACGAGAGCGCCGCCCCACACCACCCAGCGCCCGGCCTCGAGCGCGTGCGCGCCGGCCACCGGGCCGACCAGCGCGCTGGCGCCGTACGCCAGCCCGATCATCCCGTTGTACCGCCCGCGCAGGTGGTCGGGCGAGATGGCGTTGACGATGGACGGCGCGACGGCGTTGAAGCCGATCTCGCCGACCGTCCAGACCGCCACCGTGGCGCCGTAGGCCACCAGCGTGTGGGCGAAACCGGTGAGGAAGAACCCCACACCCAGCACGAGGATCGACCCGACGTAGAGCGGCACCTGCGGCAGCGTGCGCAGCGCCGGGAAGGTCAACGGCTGCAACGCGATGATGACGACGGGGTTGACCGCGTACGCCAGCCCGTAGGCCGCCGGCGAGAGGCCGTCGCCGCGCATGGCCAGGGGCAGCGCGACGTACGCCTGCATGTAGACGCAGGCCCCCACCAGCGTCAGCGCGGTGAGCGCCAGCAGCAACCGGTCGCGCAGGACCTCGCCGTAGCCGCCGGACGCCCCCGGCTCGGGAGCCGCGCGCGACTCGGGCACGCCGCGCGCGACCAGCACCGCGAACAGCAGGCAGGTCACGGCGTCCAGGGCGAACAGCAGCCACCAGCCGCGCTCGGCGAGCAGGCCGCCCACCACGCCGCTGACCGAGACGCCGAGGTTGACCGCCCAGTACATGAGGCCGAACGCCCGCGGTCGGTCGGCGGGCGCGACGATCTCGGCCACGGCGGCGCTCGCCGCCGGGCGGTAGACGTCGATCGCCAGGCCCAGCAGCAGCGCGCACACGGCGATCAGCGGGAGCGGACGGGCCAGGCCGAGCGCCCCCATGCCGACCGCGGTGGCCAGCAGCCCGCCGACCAGCGTCGGACGTCGTCCGTACCGGTCGGCCAGCCAGCCGCCGAGCGGCTGCGAGGCCATCGCCCCGGCGCCGAAGCACGACACCATCGTCCCGGCGGTGCCGACGTCGACGTGACGGCCGCCGACGAGGTACAGCGCCAGGAACGGCTCGACGAACTGCCCGACCCGGTTGACCACGGTGCCGGCGAACAGCACCCAGAACGGGCGGGGCAGACCCCCTGCCGTGCGCTGCCACCAGTCCCTCACGCGCCCACCGTAGGGCGCGGCGCCGACAGCGCCGACAGGCCCGTCAGCTCACCAGCGCAGCCCCGCGGCGGCCAGCCCGGCCTCGGCCGCGAGCCGGTCGACCGGGTTGAACGGCGGCGTCTGCGGCGGCTCCACGCCGAGCATGCGACAGGCGTCCCGCAGCACCGCGTCGTAGGCCAGCGTGGCCGACAGCAGGCGGTGGTAGAGCGCGGGCGTGCGCGGGTCGCAGGCCCGCAGGCGCGCGATCTCGACGTCCAGCCGGTGCAGCGACGCCCGCAGGTCGTGCAGCTGCTCGACCGCGGGGTCCGGCGGCAGCACCCGGCGCACGCCGACGGCGTGCAGCGCGGCGCGGCCTGCGCGTCGTGCCAGCGGCCCGGTCCGGGCGCCGATGCCCATGCCTCCATGCTGCGCCTGTCCCCCGCCGTGCGCCACCCCCGTGCCGGGTCTGCGAGAATCACCCCTCGTGCCCGAGTCCCCTCGCCCGCCCGTGACGCGCCTCGTCGTCCTCGCCGGCCCGTCGGGCAGCGGCAAGTCCCACCTCGCCCGGCGCCTCGGCCTGCCGGTGCTGCGGCTCGACGACTTCTACTGCGACGGCGACGACCCGCGGCTGCCGATGCGGTTCGGCATCGTCGACTGGGACGACCCCGCCTCCTGGGACCTCGAGGCCGCCGTGGCCGCCGCGGTCGAGCTGTGCCGCACCGGTCGGGTCGACGTCCCCGACTACGACATCCCGACCTCGCGCGCGGTCGGCCACCACGAGCTGGACGCCGGGAGCTCGCCCGTCGTCGTCGCCGAGGGCATCTTCGCGGCCGAGACGATCGGGCCGCTGCGGGACGCCGGGGTGCTGGCCGACGCCATCACCCTGACCCACCGCCCGGTCGTCACCTTCGCGCGCCGGCTCGCCCGCGACCTGCGCGAGTCGCGCAAGCCACCGCTGACGCTGGTGCGACGCGGGTGGGCGCTGCGCGCGGCCGAGCCGGCGATCGTCGCGCGGCAGGTCGCGCTGGGCGCCGTGCCCTGCACCGTCGCGCAGGCCGAGACCCGCATCCGCGCACTTCTCGCCGGAACGGGTGCGTCAACCAGCTCGTGACAGCCGGGCGACCGGTCGCCCCGCCGAGCCCGACGCCTGAGCGGGGAAGAACACGCTCCAGGCCAGCGCCACCGACAGCATCAGCACCACCAGCGACGGCACCCCCGTCGGCTGGCGCAGGAAGACCAGCAGGTAGCCGGCGCGGGGCACCCCGAACCGGACGACGCCCACCACGTGCCGCGGCGCGACCGTCCAGGCGTCGGGCGAGGCGTTCGCGTCGCCCTGGGTGCGGACACCGCCGGGCACCTGCTCGTGCACGCGGTGGGTCACGACGCCCTGCGTCGTCTCGAACGTCACGACCTCGCCCACCGGGGGCAGGGCGCCGCGGGCCGGCGCGTCGACGACCAGCGCGCCCACCGGGAAGGTCGGGTCCATCGACCCGGTGCGCACGGCGTAGATCCGCCAACCCTGGTGCCACGCGACTCCTGCCACGACGGCGCCCGCGAGCACCGCGGCGGCGGCAGCCACGGCGACGAGCCGACCGAGCAGGCGCACGAGGACCTCCAGCAGGAAGGGGTGGTGGGGGCCGACCGGCTGGCCGACCCCCACCGGGACCGTCAGAAGTTGGCGGCGTCCGGCCGGTGGCCGGCCTGGGTCGCCACGACCTTGAACGGCACGCTCGCGACCGGCGTGTTCTGCGCCCTCCACTTGCCTGTGACGCCGAACACCATGCTCATCGTGCCGCCCTGGCCGGAGCTCAGGTTCGACGCGATCTTGATGGCGTAGGGCACGCCGCAGTACGGCGGGGTGTCGGTCGGGCTGGTGGCCTGCTGGTTGCTGCCGCCGTGGCCGTCAGCGTCCACGCCGCACGAGTCGCCGACGCCCGAGGTTCCCTTGTGCTGCAGGTTGTACGAGGTGAACAGCTGCTGGCCGCCGTTCCACACCTCGAAGTGCCCGTAGCGGCCGAGGCCGCCGTCCGCGCCGCCGTCCTTGGAGCCGGTGAACGCCGCCACGCCCGGGTTGGCCTGGTCGAAGACCAGCCAGACGTCGCTCTGGCCCGACGCGTCGACGTTGTAGTCGATCGTGCGGGTCTTGTACTCCCCCGGGACGAGCTCGTTGAACGACAGCGTGCGGTCGGTGGTGTTCAGCGTCAGGTGCCCGCTGCTCGCCGTGAAGCTGCCGTCCTTGCTGTCGGTGAACCACGCGCCCGTGCCCCCGGCAGCAGCGGCGACGAGCGCGGCGCCCGCCCCGACGGTGCCGACGAACCCGCTGATCTTGAGAATGCCCCGCTTGCTCACTCTGGTTCCCCTCGTGGAATCCGGAGCGCCGGTTTCGCCACTGGCTCGCCACGCGACTGGGCGACCAGTTCACGTCGTCGTGGGTCTTCGCCTCGCTCGGCCGCCGGCTGGTCCGGCGACCGAGGACGACCCTTCCGCATCCTGGGAGCCGGCTGAATGGCTCGTCCGGCCCATCTTCAGCGAGGTGATCTAGCCATTTCCGTTGCGAGACGGGCCATCTGCACCGATCTGCCGGACGTCGCCGTCCGATCTCTGGTAGACAGCAACTGTCGTGCAGCCCCAACGATCTTGCCACCCGGTGGTGACAAGATCACGGTCGGGGACGGGTCAGGCGCCGAGCGCCGCGTACGCCGGCTTGATGACGTCCTCGATCAGCGCGAGCCGCTCGTCGAACGGGATGAACGCGCTCTTCATCGCGTTCACCGTCACCCAGCGCAGGTCGGTCGCGGTCCAGCCGAGCTCGTCGACGAGCAGCTGCATCTCGCGCGGCATCGACGTCCCGCTCATCAACCGGTTGTCGGTGTTGACGGTGACGCGGAAGCGCAGGCGCGACAGCAGGCCGATCGGGTGCGCCGCCACGGACGGCGCCGCACCGGTCTGCACGTTGGACGACGGGCACATCTCGAGCGGGATGCGCTGGTCGCGCACGTAGGCCGCGAGGCGGCCGAGCGAGACGTCCTCGAGCCGGGCGTTGGCGTCGGCCTCGGGGTCGGTGCCGTACGGGCGCGAGCCGACCCGGACGTCGTCGACGATCCGCACGCCGTGGCCGAGACGGTCGGCGCCGCACCACTGGATCGCCTCCCAGATGCTGGGCAGGCCGAACGCCTCGCCGGCGTGGATCGTGAAGTGCGCGTTCTCGCGGCGCAGGTACTCGAAGGCGTCCAGGTGGCGGGTGGGAGGGAAGCCCGCCTCGGCGCCGGCGATGTCGAAGCCCACGACGCCGAGGTCGCGGTACTGCACGGCCAGCCGGGCGATCTCGCGCCCGTTGGCCGCGTGCCGCATGGCCGTGACGAGCGTGCCCACGCGGATCCGGTGCCCGGCGGCCGCAGCACGCTCCTCGCCCTCGCGGAAGCCGGCGAGCACCGCCTCCACGACCTCGGTGAGCGACAGCCCGGCCAGCAGGTGCTGCTCGGGCGCGAAGCGCACCTCGGCGTACACGACGCCGTCGGCCGCGAGGTCCTGGGCGCACTCGCTGGCGACGCGCACGAGCGCCTCGCGGGTCTGCATCACGCCGACGGTGTGCGCGAACGTCTCGAGGTAGCGCTCGAGCGAGCCGGAGTCGGCCGAGGCGCGGAACCACGCCCCCAGCGACGCGGCGTCGTCCGCGGGCAGCGCGTCGTACCCGGTCTCGCGCGCGATGTCGATGATCGTCGCCGGGCGCAGGCCGCCGTCCAGGTGGTCGTGCAGCAGCACCTTGGGCGCCTGCTGCACCAGCTCGGAGATCGCGACGTCGGGCTGCGCGGTGGGGTGTGCGGCGGGGTGGTCGATGGGCTCGTCGGTGGGCACGGCCGAAGACTAGCGGGGCGTGAACGCGTGCCCGACCGCGTACCCCGCCAGCACCAGGGCGAGCACGGACACGAGCACCGCCAGCACGCCCAGCGCGTACGGCGCCGGGAGCGGCTCGCCCTGCCGCATGGCCCGCTCGACCCGCGCCCAGCCGACCGCGGCCCGCACCGCGAGCGCCCCGCCGGCGAGGCACGCGACCCCGGCGACGACGTCCAGCAGCCCGGGCAGGTCGGCGATGCTCGCCAGCGAGGTCAGCCCGACGCCGCCGGCGACCAGCGCGAGACCGGTGCGCACCCAGGCGAGCGCCGTGCGCTCGTTGGCCAGCGAGAGGCGCGGGTCGGGCTCGGTGCCCTCGCCGTAGACCTGCCGCGGACGACGGCCCGCGCCCGGCGGGACCTCTGGCGCCGGTGCGACGTCGGGGTCGCTCACGCCTCCTCGTCGCGGTGCGCGAGCTCGGGCGCGAAGGCCGGCAGGCACACGGCGACGTACTGCGCGCCGACCGGGCCGACGCGGTACCGCACGCGCTCCCCCGCGCGCGTGACGACGGCCTGGCCGGCCGGCACCTCGAGCGCGCCGTCGTCGTGCTCGACGACGACCGTGCCGGCGAGCACCAGGGTGATCTCGTCGAAGTCCGGCGTCTGCGCGGGCTCGTCCCAGCCCGGCGGCGCGGTCATGTGCGCGACCGAGACCGCGGCCTCGCTGCTCGTCACGCGGCCCACGTACTCGTCGATGACCTTGCCGCCCGGCACCGGGATGCGGGTGGGAGAGGCGATGAGCTCCGGCATGCGGCCGAGCCTAGTCCGCGGCGATCCGCTCGACGACGAGCGGCAGCAGGTCGGGCCGCGAGCCCTCGGGCGCGATGAAGTAGCCGCCCTCGAGCGCCTCCAGCGCGCGCTCGAACCGCTCGGGGGTGTCGGTGTGCAGCGTCATCAACGGCTCGCCGCCGCGCACGCTGGCCCCCGGCTTGGCGTGCAGCTCGACGCCGGCACCGGCCTGCACGACGTCCTCCTTGCGGGCGCGCCCGGCACCGAGCCGCCAGGCCGCGACGCCCACCGCGAGTGCGTCGAGCTGGGTGAGCACGCCGTCGGCCGGCGCGGTCACGACGTGGCTCTCGCGGGCCGTCGGCAGCTCGGCCTCGGGGTCGCCGCCCTGCGCCGAGATCATCCGACGCCAGACGTCCATGGCCGAGCCGTCGCGCAGCTTGTCGGCCGGGTCGACGTCGTCGTGGCCGGCCGCGGCGAGCATCTCGCGGGCCAGGGCGAGCGTGAGCTCGACGACGTCGTCCGGGCCGCCGCCCTGCAGCACCTCGACCGACTCGCGCACCTCGAGCGCGTTGCCCGCCGTGAGCCCCAGCGGGGTCTGCATGTTGGTGAGCAGCGCCACCGTGGTGACGCCCGCGTCGGTGCCGAGGTCGACCATGGTGCGGGCCAGCTCGCGCGCGTCCTCGACGGTCTTCATGAACGCACCGGTGCCGACCTTGACGTCGAGCACCAGGGCGCCGGTGCCCTCGGCGATCTTCTTGCTCATGATCGAGCTGGCGATGAGCGGGATCGCCTCGACCGTGCCGGTGACGTCGCGCAGGGCGTAGAGCTTCTTGTCGGCCGGCGCCAGGCCGTCGCCGGCCGCGCAGATCACCGCGCCGACGTCGTCCAGCTGCGCGAGCATGTCGGCGTTGCTCACCGACGCCCGCCAGCCGGGGATCGCCTCGAGTTTGTCGAGCGTGCCGCCGGTGTGGCCCAGGCCGCGACCGCTCAGCTGCGGGACGGCGACGCCGCACGCCGCCACCAGCGGGGCGAGCGGCAGGGTGATCTTGTCGCCCACGCCGCCGGTGGAGTGCTTGTCGGCGGTGCGACGGCTCAGCGACGAGAAGTCCATGCGCTCGCCGCTGGCGATCATGGCGGCGGTCCAGCGGCTGATCTCGCGGCGGTCCATGCCGCGCAGCAGGATCGCCATGGCCAGCGCCGACATCTGCTCGTCGGCGACCACCCCGCGGGTGTACGCGTCGACCACCCAGTCGATCTGCCCGTCGGACAGCTGCTGGCCGTCGCGCTTGGCCCGGATGACGTCGACGGCGTCGAACGATTCGCTCATGGGGTGATCCTCTCGGGTGCGGTTGCGCGGGTCCACGCCGGTTCGCGACCGGCGTAGCGCCCGGCGCAGTTGATCACGTTGTGCAGGGCTAGGGGCGCTGTCCAAGGCCTGCAGCCCTTGGAAAGGTCGTGCCAGCCTGCTCAACGTGGTCAACTACGGCGGGCGGCCGGGGGGTCAGCGGGCCTGGAGGTCCTCGACGCCGAAGGCGTCGGGGAGCACCTCGCTCATCGGCTTGATGCCGGACGGCGTGTCGACCAGGCAGGTCGGACCACCGTTCTCCCACAGCAGCTGGCGGCATCGCCCGCAGGCCATCAGCGGCGTGCCGGCGCGGTCGACGCAGGCCACGGCGACGAGCCGGCCGCCACCGCTGACGTGCAGCTGGCTGACCATGCCGCACTCGGCGCACAGCGCGACGCCGTAGGCCGCGTTCTCGACGTTGCAACCCACGACGACGCGGCCGTCGTCGACCAGGCCCGCCACGCCGACCGGGAACCCCGAGTAGGGCGCGTACGCGTGGTGCATGGCCTCGACCGCGGCAGCGCGCAGCGCCGGCCAGTCGACGTCCGGGCTCTGCGGGGTCGGGTCGGTCGGGGCGTCAGCCACCCTGGCCCCTGCGGTACGTCATGCCGTCGGCAGCAGGCATCCGCAGCCGTTGCGCCGCCAGCGAGAGCACCAGCAGCGTCGCGACGTAGGGCGTCATGCCGGTGAAGTCCGACGGCACCTCGGTGGTGAGCAGGTACCAGACCAGCAGGGCCACGGCGATGGCCGCGACGACCAGCGTCGTGACGACGTTCGACCGACGCAGCACCCGGTAGACCACCAGGCCCAGCACGATGAGGAACAGCACCAGCAGCAGCGCGTGCACGCTCTCGCCGCCGCGGCGCAGCTGCAGCGCGTCGGTGTAGCCGAACAGCGCCGAGCCCGCGAGCAGCCCGCCCGGGCGCCAGTTGCCGAAGATCATGGCGGCGAGGCCGATGTAGCCGCGGCCACCGGTCTGGCCGTCGCGGTACGCGCTGGAGGCGACCTCGGCCAGGAACACGCCGCCGAGCCCGGCGAACGCGCCCGAGGCAACGACCGCCGCGTACTTGTAGAGGTACACGTTGACGCCGAGCGACTCGGCCGCCACCGGGTTCTCGCCACAGCTGCGCAGCCGCAGGCCGAACGACGTGCGCCACAGCACGAAGAACGACCCGACGACCAGCAGGATCGCGATCAAGGTCAGCACCGACATGCCGGTGGTCACGCCCCGCACGATCGCCGCGAGGTCGGACACGAAGAACCAGTGCTTGGCCTCGAGGTCGCCGAGCTGGTCGCTGACCCAGCCGATGGTGATGGTGGGGAGGTCGCCGATCGGCGGGGACTGCGTCTTGCCACCGCCCGGGTGGCCGACGAACGCCAGCCCGCTGAGGTACTTCACCGCACCGGCGGCGAGCAGGTTCAGCGCGACACCGGAGACGATGTGGTCGACGTTGAACGTCACCGTGGCGACGGCGTGCAGCAGGCCGCCGAGCGCGCCGAGCAGGACGCCGACGACGAGGCCGGCCCACGGCCCCCACTGGTAGCCGGCGAAGCCCGCGCCCCAGGTGCCGAAGATCATCATGCCCTCGAGGCCGATGTTGACGACGCCCGAGCGCTCGGCCCACAGACCGCCGAGACCGGCCATCGCGATCGGCACGGCCAGGCCGATGGCGGCCGCGATGGTGCCGCTCGACGCGATGTCGTCGGCGCCGGTGATGGTGCGCACCGCGGCCAGGGCGACGATGCCGCCGGCGGCCGCGAGCAGCCAGGTCCAGGGGCCGAGGCGGCGACGGCGCACCGGGCCCTCGGTCGTGATGGGAGCGCCCGCCGCAGCGGTGACCTCGAGGCTCATGCCGCGACCTCCTGCAGCTGGCGGGCCACGCGGCGTTGCTCGGTCACCACGCCGTAGCGGCGCACCATCTCGTAGGCGATGACCACCGAGAGCACGATGATGCCCTGCATGATCTTGACGACCTCCGGCGCGACGTTCGCGATGATCTGCAACGGGTTGCTCGCGACGTCCAGGTAGGCGAACAGCAGCGCGGCCACCCCGACGCCGATCGGCGAGTTGCGGCCGACCAGCGCGATCGCGATGCCGGTGAAGCCCAGACCGGCCGGGAACGACAGGTCGTAGGTGTAGGTCTTGCCGAGCAGCTCGGGCAGGCCGACCAGGCCGGCGACCGCGCCGCTGAGCACCATCGAGATCAGCACCATGCGCTTGACGTCGACGCCGCTGGCGACCGCTGCGGTGGCCGAGCGGCCGGTGGCACGCAGGTCGAACCCGAAGCGCGTGCGGCCCAGCACGTACCAGTAGGCGACGCCGACGAGGATCGCGACGAACACGAAGCCGTAGGTCTGCACCGGCAGGCTGGTGAGCTCGAAGCCGGGCATGCGGCCGGACTCGGGGATCGCCTTGGTCGAGATGTTGTTGCTGGCCGGCTCGCCCGAGGCGGCCTTGCGCAGCATCCACGCGATCAGGTAGCCCGCGATCGCGTTCAGCATGATGGTCGAGATGACCTCGCTGACGCCGCGGCCGACCTTGAGCAGACCGGCGATCGCCGACCAGGCCGCGCCGACCACCATGGCCACCAGCACCACGACCAGGATGTGCAGGGGCTTGGGCAGGTGGATCGAGCTGCCGACGACCGCGGCCGCGAACACCGCCATGCGGTACTGGCCGTCGACGCCGATGTTGAACAGGTTCATCCGGAACCCGATGGCCACCGCGATCGCCGACAGGTAGTACGTCGTCGCCAGGTTGACCGTCGTGATGAGGTTGCGGGTCATGGCGTTGGGCAGGTCGCCGCCGGTGAGCAGCGTCTTCCAGGTCAGCCACACCGGGTCGCCGGCGACGAGCAGGATCACGCTCGTCACCAGCACCGCGAACGCCACCGCGAGCACGGGGGCGGCGACCGCCAGCCCGATCCTGCTCAGGTCGCGGTTCCTCATGCCGGGTCCTCCGTCGTGGTGGTGGCGGTCGGGACGTCGGCCGACGCGGCCGGGGCCGGCGCGGCCGGGGCGTCGGCGGGCGCGTCGCCCGCGCCCGTCATGGCCGAGCCGAGCTGCTCGGGCGTGACCTTCGAGGGGTCGAACGTCCCGACGAACTTGCCGCGCAGGATGACCTCGATGGTGTCCGACAGGCCGATCAGCTCGTCCAGGTCGGCCGAGATGAGCAGCACCGCCAGCCCGGCCCGGCGAGCGGCCCGGATGTGGTCCCAGATCGCGGCCTGCGCGCCGACGTCCACACCGCGCGTGGGGTGTGCGGCCAGCAGGACGACGGGGTCGCCCGACAGCTCGCGGCCGACGATGAGCTTCTGCTGGTTGCCGCCCGACAGCGAGCCCGCGGTGACGTCGATGCCCGGCGTCCGGACGTCGAACTCGCGCACGATGCGCTCGGTGTCCTTGCGCGCGCCGGCCCGGTCGATCAGCGGGCCGCGGGACGACGGCGGGCGGGTCTGGTGGCCCAGCACGCGGTTCTCCCACAGCGGCGCCTCGAGCAGCAGGCCCTGGCGGTGGCGGTCCTCGGGGATGAACCCGATGCCCGCCTCGCGGCGACGGCGGGTCGACCAGCCGGTGATGTCCTGCTCGCCCATGACGACCTGGCCGGAGTCCGGCACGCGCAGGCCCATGATCGTGTCGACGAGCTCGCCCTGGCCGTTGCCCTCGACGCCGGCGATGCCGAGCACCTCGCCGCGGTGGATCGTGAAGTCGATGTCCTCGAGCAGGTTGCGGGCGCCGGCCTTCAGCGTCAGCGAGCGCACCTGCAGCTGCGGGACGTCGGTGACCGTCGACTCGCGCGTCTCGGGGCTGGGCAGCTCGCTGCCGACCATGAGCTCGGCCAGCTCGCGCGAGGTCGTGGTGCGCGGGTCGGCGGTGGCCACGGTCTCGCCGCGGCGGATGACGGTGATGTCGTCGGCGACCGAGAGCACCTCGTCGAGCTTGTGCGAGATGAAGATGACGGTCAGGCCCTCGGCCTTGAGGTCGCGCAGGTTGGCGAACAGCTCGTCGACCTCCTGCGGCACCAGCACGGCCGTGGGCTCGTCGAGGATCAACGTGGTGGCGCCGCGGTAGAGCACCTTGAGGATCTCGACCCGCTGGCGGTCGCCGACGCCGAGCGTCTCGACCAGCTCGTCGGGCTCGACGTCCAGGCCGTACGAGGTGCTGAGCTCGCGGATGCGCGCGCGGGCGCCGTCCCCGATGCCGTGCAGCTTCTCGGCGCCGAGCACGACGTTCTCGAGCACCGTGAGGTTGTCGGCCAGCATGAAGTGCTGGTACACCATGCCGATCCCGGCGGCGATGGCGTCGCTCGGCGAGCTGAAGGTCTGGGTGCGCCCGTCGACCTCGATCGTGCCCTCGTCCGGCCGCTGCACGCCGTACAGGATCTTCATCAGCGTCGACTTGCCCGCGCCGTTCTCGCCCACCACCGCGTGCACGGTGCCCTTGCGCACCTCGATGTTCACGTCGCGGTTGGCGACCACGCCGGGGAAGCGCTTGGTGATCCCGCTGAGCCGGACGGCGATCGCGTCGGTGCTGGGGGCGGGACCGGCGGCGGTGTCGGTGGCGGTGGACAGGACGGCCTCCTCGGACGGGACGAGCGTGACGAGCGTGGCGGGAAACAGGTCCGGGGCGACGCTACCGCGCCGCCCCGGACCTCGGTGAGACCTTCGACCCGGCCGCTCGGAGCGAGCGGCCGGGCGACGGGTCACGGAGTGGTGGGAACCGTGACCTTGCCGTCGACGATCTGCTGCTTCATCTCGTCGATCTTCGACTTGATGTCGTCGATCTTGCCGCCGGTGGTGGCGTAGTCGACGCCACCCTTCTTCAGGTCGTAGACCTGGTCGCCGCCGGCGACCGTGCCGTCCTGGTTGGCCTTGATGAAGTCGAACACGGCGACGTCGACCTTCTTCAGCATCGAGCTGATGATGACGTCGCGGACGCCGGGAGCGGCGGTGAGGGCCTGGTCGGAGTCGACCCCGATGGCCATCTTGTTCGCGGCCTTGACGGCCTCGAACACGCCCGCGCCCGAACCGCCGGCCGCGTGGTAGATGACGTCGGCGCCGGCGTCGAGCATGCCCTGCGCGGCGGTCTTGCCCTTGGCCGGGTCGGTGAAGCCCGAGAAGTCCGGCGGCTGGGTCAGGTACTTGACCTGGATCTTGATGTCCGGCTTGACGGCCTTGGCACCGGCGACGTAGCCGGCCTCGAACTTCTGGATCAGCGGGACCTGCACGCCGCCGACGAAGCCGATGTTTCCGGCCGTCGACTTCATGGCCGCGATCGCGCCGACGAGGTAGGAGCCCTCGTTCTCGGCGAACAGCAGGCTGGTCACGTTGTCGGGCGTCTTGTCACCCTTGGCGTTGTCGACGATCGCGAACTTGGTGTCGGGGAACTCGGCCGCGACCTTGTCCGTGGCACCCGCGTAGGCGAAGCCGACCGCGATGACGGGGTTGTAGCCGGCCTGGGCCAGCGTGCGCAGGCGGTCCTCCTTGGCCGACTCGGCCTCGCCGGTCGACGCCTCGGCCTCCTGGCCGGTGACGCCGAGCTCGGACTTGGCCTTGTCGAGGCCCGCGGCGGCGGCGTCGTTGAACGACTGGTCGCCACGGCCGCCGATGTCGTACGCGAGACCGACCTTCAGGGCCTTCTTGGTGCTCGAGGCGGTGGAGCCGCCCGTCGAGCCGCTGTCGTCGCTGCTGCCGCAGGCAGCCAGTGCGAGGGCCGCCACCGAGGTGACCGCCACGATCTTCATCACCCGACGCAAGGGTGTCTCCTTCAATTCGGTGCCCTGTGGTCCGTGCCCAGAGGTGCGAGATGGTGCGAGATGTACGAGATGGTGCGATCTGCCAGCGCCGCCGTCCGGAGGTCGTCCTGGCGCGAGTCGGACGGGACTCTACCCGCGGCGGACGGGTGCTGTCCGCCGCCCAGGGCGAGGTATCCGAACTGTTACCCGCGGGTCACGTCGTCAACTTCTGACGACGACCGCACGGCCTCGGCCAGCCCGCGCAGCGCCGCCTGGGCGAGCAGGGCGGCCCCGATCGGCACGGCGCCGTCGTCCACCCGCAGGTCGCCCTGGTGCAGGTCGTAGGTCGGCCCGCCGGGCGTCCGCGTGCCCAGCCGGGCCATCGCGCCGGGCACGTGCTCGAGGTACCAGGAGAAGTCCTCGCCGCCCAGGCTCTGCTCGGTGCCGACCACGCCGGTGGCGCCCACGACGGACGTCGCGGCGCTCGTCAGCTGCTGCACGGACAGCGGCTCGTTGACCACCGGCGGGACGCCGCGCACGTGCTCGACCTCGGCGATGACGCCGTACGGCTGGACGACGGCGTGCACGACCTCGTCGACGACCCGCTGCGCCTTGTCCCACGCGCGGATGTCGAGCAGCCGCAGCGTGCCGGCCACCTCGCCGTGGCCGGGGATGACGTTCTTGGCGGCGCCCGCGTGGATCGAGCCCCACACCATGCTCGCGCCCGAGCGCGGGTCGAGCCGGCGCGACAGGGCGGCCGGGACGTCGGTGACGACCTTGGCCAGGGCGAAGGTGAGGTCCTGCGTCAGGTGCGGGCGGGACGTGTGGCCGCCACGGCCCTTGAGCCGCACCGTGACCGCGTCGGCGGCCGCGGTGATCGCGCCGACCCGCAGGCCGACCTGGCCGACGTCCAACGAGGGGTCGCAGTGGACGGCGAAGATGCGCTGCACGCCCTCGAGCACGCCCTCGCCGACGAGCTCCACCGCGCCGCCGGGCATGACCTCCTCGGCCGGCTGGAAGAGCAGACGCACCCGGCCGGGCAGCGGGTCGACCTGGTGCCGCGCGTGCAGCGCCAGCCCCGCGCCGAGCAGGGCCGCGACGTGGACGTCGTGCCCGCACGCGTGGGTGACGCCGGGGACGGTGGAGCGCCAGGGGTCGTCGGTCTCGTCGTCCAGCGGGAGCGCGTCGAGGTCGGCGCGCAGCGCCACCACGGGCGCGTCGGGCCGTGGGTCGCCGACCTCGGCGACCACGCCGCTGCGCGCGAGCGGGCGCACGTAGACGCCCTCGCGCTCGAGCCGCGAGGCGACGAGCGCGCAGGTGCGGGTCTCCAACCACGAGGTCTCGGGGTGGGCGTGCAGGTGGCGCCGCACGGCGACGACCTCGTCCGCGACCTCGGCGACGAGCTCCTGCACCGTCGGCGTGACGGACGTCCGGGTTTCGTTCACGATCCCGCCAGGCTAGTCCTCAGAACGCGTCGCGGGGGACGTAGGTGCCCCAGACCTCGCGCAGCGCGTGGCAGACCTCGCCCACCGTGGCGCGCGCGGCGAGCGCCTCGCGCATCGGGTAGAGCACGTTGTCGGTGCCCCGCGCGGCGTCCTGCAGGGCGGCCAGCGCGCGGTCGACCGCGGGCTGGTCGCGCTCGGCGCGCAGCGTCGCCAGGCGCGCGGCCTGCTCGGCCTCGATGGCGGGGTCGACCCGCAACGGCTCGTACGGCTCGTCGTCGTCGATGGTGAACCGGTTGACGCCCACCACGACCCGCTCGCCGCCGTCGATCTCCTGCGCCACCTGGTAGGCCGACCGCTCGATCTCGGTCTTCTGGAAGCCCTCCTCGATCGCCGCGACCGCGCCGCCGCGGTCCTCGACGGCCCGGATCAGGTCACGCGCCGCGGCCTCGAGCTCGTCGGTCATCGACTCGACGACGTACGAGCCGGCGAACGGGTCGACGGTCTTGGTCACGTCGGTCTCGTACGCGATGACCTGCTGCGTGCGCAGCGCGAGCCGGGCGGCCTTGGCGGTGGGCAGCGCGATGGCCTCGTCGAAGCTGTTGGTGTGCAGGCTCTGCGTGCCGCCGAGCACCGCGCCGAGGCCCTGCAGCGCGACGCGCACCAGGTTGACCTCGGGCTGCTGGGCGGTGAGCTGGACGCCGGCGGTCTGGGTGTGGAAGCGCAGCATCAGGCTCTTGGGGTCCTTGGCGCCGAACTCGTCGCGCATCACCTGGGCCCAGATCCGCCGTGCGGCACGGAACTTCGCGACCTCCTCGAGGAACGTCGTCCGGGCCACGAAGAAGAACGAGAGGCGCGGGGCGAAGTCGTCGACGTCGAGGCCGGCGTCGATCGCGGCCTGCACGTAGGCCTTGGCGTTGGCGAGGGTGAACGCGACCTCCTGCGCGGGCGTCGCCCCCGCCTCGGCCATGTGGTAGCCCGAGATGGAGATGGTGTTCCAGCGCGGCATCTCCTTGCGGCAGTAGGCGAAGGTGTCGGCGATGAGGCGCAGCGACTCCTTCGGCGGGTAGATGTACGTGCCGCGCGCGATGTACTCCTTGAGCACGTCGTTCTGGATCGTGCCGGTGAGCTGCCCGGGCTCGACGCCGTGCTCGGCCGCGACCAGCTGGTAGAGCAGCAGCAGCACCGACCCGGGCGCGTTGATGGTCATGGACGTCGACACCTCGTCGAGCGGGATGCCGTCGAACAGCACGCGCATGTCGTCGACCGAGTCGATGGCGACGCCGACCTTGCCGACCTCGCCGTGCGCGATGGCCTCGTCGGAGTCGAACCCCATCTGCGTGGGCAGGTCGAAGGCGACGCTGAGGCCGCCGGTGCCGGCCGCCACCAGCTGGTGGTAGCGCTCGTTGGACTCCTTGGCCGTCCCGAAGCCGGCGTACTGGCGCATGGTCCAGGGGCGGCCGGTGTACATGCTCGGGTAGACGCCGCGGGTGTACGGGTACTGCCCGGGCTCGCCCAGCTGCGTCGCGGCGTCCCAGCCGTCGAGCGCGTCCGGGCCGTAGACGGTGCGCACCGGCAGGCCGGACTCGGTCACAGGTTCGGTCACGCTGCGAGGGTAGCCGCGCTCCGGCGCCCCTGCGCCGCCTCGTGGCTGACCTCACACCGTCCACCTGCCGCGCCGCTCTGCGGCGTCGCTACCCGCGCGTGGCTACCCGCGTGGCTACCCCGAAGTGGGGGTGATCGCGGCCAGATCGAGGTAGCCATGGCGGTCGCCATCCCCAGGGCGACGGCGTCGTCCCACGATCCACAGGCACCGGTGGTGCAGCGGCGTCGAGGGCGGCGCGCCACCACCCTGGCTCGGTGGACCTCCCTGACGACCTGCTCGCTGTGGCACGCGCGCAGCGCGGCCTGGTCACCCTCGGTCAGCTCCAGCACGCTCAGGTCTCGCGCGCGGCCGTCCGGTGGTCGCTGGGGCGCACCACGCGCCTGGTGCTCCCGCGGGTGCTGGCCCTGTTCACCGGCGGGCTGGACGACGAGCAGCGGCTCGTGGCGGGATGCCTCTGGGCCGGCCCGCGCGCGCAGGTCGCCGGTCTCACCGCCGCGCGGTGGCACGGCTTCCCCGACCTGCCGGACGACGGGCTGGTGCGGCTGCTCGTCGACTGGGGCAGTCCCGCCGGGGCGGCCTTCGCGCTGCGGCGGCGCACCACGCGGCTCGACCCGAACCCCTGGCGCCGCGACGCGCTCGTCGTCACCTCGAGAGCGCGGGCAGCGGTCGACGCCGCACGGTCGCTGGCGCCAGAAGCCGCTCGGCTGCTCGTCGTCTCGGGCGTCCAGCGCGGCCTGGTGCGGCTCGACGACCTCCGCGCCGAGCTGGAAGCCGGGCCGCGGCAGGGCAGCGCTGCCGTGCGACGGGCGCTGGCGGACGCGGAGACCGGCGGGTGGTCCCTGCCCGAGGTCGAGGTCCTGCGCGAGCTGGCCCGCAGCGCCGTGCTGCCGCGCGCGTGGCCGAACCCGCGCCTCGTCGCCGACGACGGCACGGTGCTGCCGACGCCGGACTTCTGGCTCGACGACGTCGGCCTGGCCGGCCAGGTGCACTCCCGCGCCTTCCACGTGCGCGACGAGCACTGGGAACGCACCGTCGCCGCCGACACGGCTCTGGGCGAGCACGGCGTCGTGGTGCTGGCGGTGACGCCCACCGGGTTCCGACGTGACCCGGCGGCGTTTCGCGCACGCGTCGAGCGCGCCTACCTCGCAGCGCGGCGGTCGGGCCGGCGTCCGGCGGTCGTCATGCAGGCCCGGCAGCCCGGCGTGGTGCGATGAGTCCGTCGTCGCTACCCACGTGGCTACCGCGACGTGGTCGCCATCGCACCCGTTCCGAGGTCGCCACGGAGGTAGCCACGGACGCACTCAGAGCAGGTCGGTGCGGCCCGCCGCCTTGAGGGCGTCGACGACGCCCTTGACGTCCTGGGCGTGCGAGCGCGCGGCCACCAGCACCGCACCCGGTTGGTCGACGACGACGACGTCCTGCAGCCCGAGCAGGGCGACGACCCGCCCGGACGTCGTCACCACCACGCCGGTGGAGTCGTGGGCCAGCAGCTGCCCGTCCCCCAGCACCTGCAGCGGCTGCTGCGGCAGCACCGTGCCGAGCGAGTCGAAGTCGCCGACGTCGTCCCACCCGAACTCGCCGGGGACCACCGCCACCCGCCCGGCCGCCGCCGCCGGCTCGGCCACGGCGTAGTCGATCGCGACCTTCTCGAGCGTCGGCCAGACCTCCTGCAGCACCCGCTGGCCGTCCGGGCCGTCCCAGGCGGCGCCGATCCGCCGCAGCCCGGCGCCGAGCTCGGGCCGGTAGGCGTCCAGCAGCTCCAGCAGCGTGGCGGCCCGCGCCACGAACATCCCGGCGTTCCACCGGTACCGGCCGCTGGCCACGTACGTGGCGGCGGTCTCGGCGTCCGGCTTCTCGACGAACTCCTCGACCGCCAGCGCCGACGGCGCCCCCGGGACGTCGAGCGCCTCCCCCGCGCGGACGTAGCCGAAGCCCGTGGCCGGGTGGGTCGGGGTGATGCCGATGGTGACGAGCCGGCCGGTGCGCGCGACGGCGACGGCCTCGGCCACGGCGGCGGCGAACACCGCGTCGTCCCCGATGACGTGGTCGGCGGCGAACGACGCGACCACGGCCTCGGGGTCGCGGGCGTGGACGACGGCCGCGGCCAGCCCGATCGCCGCGGCCGAGTCGCGGGGCGAGGGCTCCACCAGCAGGTGGTCGAGCTCGAGGTCGGGCAGCTGCCGGGCGACGGCGGCGGCGTGCGCGCCCCCGGTGACGACGCAGGTGCGGGCGGCCACGGGCGCGAGCCGTTCGAACGTGCCCTGCAGCAGCGAGCGCCCGGTGCCGGTCAGGTCGATGAGGAACTTGGGGTGGTCGCGCCGCGACAACGGCCACAGCCGGGTGCCGGCGCCGCCCGCGGGGACGATCGCCACGAGGTCGTCGATCATCGGGCGACCGTACCGAACGGCCACCCGGCCGGCTGTCGAGTTGGTCACACCGGCCCCCGCAACCGCGTCCCGATGGCAGGAGCACGCCCGGGCGTCCGTAGAGTGTCCGGGTCGTGGACGTCGCCGTCCGCCCGCCTCCCGCCCCGCAGCTCCCGAGCCGCGCGCGGCCCGCGGCAGCGGCCCGTCACCCGCCTCCAGGCGAAAGGGAACGTCGTGCCCAAGGCACCCGCAGGCACCCTCTACCGGGGCCGCGAGGGGATGTGGTCGTGGGTCGCGCACCGCGTGACCGGCGTGCTGATCTTCTTCTTCCTCTTCGCGCACGTGCTCGACACCGCGCTCGTGCGCGTCTCGCCCGAGGCGTACAACGACGTCATCGGCACGTACAAGAACCCGGTGGTGGGGCTCGGCGAGGCCGGCCTGGTCGCGGCGATCATCTTCCACGCGTTCAACGGCGTGCGGATCATGCTGGTCGACTTCTGGTCCAAGGGCCCGCGCTACCAGCGGCAGATGCTCTGGGTGGTCGTCGCCCTGTGGGTGCTGCTGTTCGCGCCGTTCGCCGTCCGCCACCTGATGCACGTCTTCGGCTGAGGGGACCAGGGATGACCACCGTCGAGCAGCCCCGCGCGCCGTACCGCCGCAGCCGGGCCACCCGCAGCAACTTCGAGCTCTACTCCTGGCTGTTCATGCGCGGCTCGGGCGTCGTGCTCATCGCGCTCGTGTTCGGCCACCTGTTCGTGAACCTCGTGAGCGGCCAGGGCATCAAGGCCATCGACTTCGCCTTCGTGGGCGGCAAGTGGTCGAGCCCGTTCTGGCAGACCTGGGACCTGCTGATGCTGTGGCTCGCCGAGCTGCACGGCGTCAACGGCGTCCGCACGATCATCAACGACTACGCGGAGAAGGACAGCACGCGCATCGTCCTCAAGACGCTGCTGCTCGTCAGCGCCGCGCTCGTCCTGGTGCTGGGCACGCTGGTGATCTTCACCTTCGACCCGTGCCCGGTGGGCGAGCCGACCGACCTGCTCCCCTCGTTCTGCACCAACTGACCAGAGACCGCGAGGCAACCACATGCAGACGCACACGTACGACGTCGTCATCGTCGGGGCCGGCGGGGCGGGCATGCGCGCCGCCCTCGAGTCCGGCCAGCGCGCGCGCACCGCGGTGCTCACCAAGCTCTACCCCACCCGCTCCCACACCGGCGCGGCGCAGGGCGGCATGTGCGCCGCCCTCGCCAACGTCGAGGAGGACAACTGGGAGTGGCACACCTTCGACACCGTCAAGGGCGGCGACTACCTCGTCGACCAGGACGCCGCCGAGGTGATGTGCAAGGAGGCCATCGACGCCGTCCTCGACCTCGAGAAGATGGGCCTGCCCTTCAACCGCACGCCCGAGGGCAAGATCGACCAGCGACGCTTCGGCGGCCACACGCGCAACCACGGCGAGGCCGCCGTCCGCCGCTCGTGCTTCGCAGCCGACCGCACCGGCCACATGATCCTGCAGACGCTGTACCAGAACTGCGTGAAGCACCAGGTCGAGTTCTTCAACGAGTACTACGTCCTCGACCTGCTGATGACCGGCAGCGGTGACAGCACCCGCACCGCCGGCGTCGTGGCCTACGAGCTGGCCACGGGCGAGATCCACGTGTTCCGCGCCAAGTCGGTCGTGCTGGCCACGGGCGGCGCCGGCAAGGTCTTCAAGACGACGTCCAACGCGCACACCCTCACCGGTGACGGCATGGGCATCGCGTTCCGCCGCGGCCTGCCGCTCGAGGACATGGAGTTCTTCCAGTTCCACCCGACCGGCCTGGCCGGCCTCGGCATCCTGCTCTCGGAGGCCGCACGCGGCGAGGGCGCGATCCTGCGCAACAGCGAGGGCGAGCGCTTCATGGAGCGCTACGCCCCGACCATCAAGGATCTCGCGCCGCGCGACATCGTCGCCCGGTCGATGGCCAACGAGGTGCGCGAGGGCCGCGGCTGCGGACCCAACAAGGACTACGTGCTGCTCGACCTGACCCACCTCGAGCCGGCGCACATCGACGCCAAGCTGCCCGACATCACCGAGTTCGCGCGCACCTACCTCGGCGTCGAGCCCTACACCGAGCCGGTGCCGGTGTACCCGACGGCGCACTACGCCATGGGCGGCGTGCCGACCAACGTCGAGGCCGAGGTGCTGCGCGACAACACCCACGTCGTCCCCGGCCTGTACGCCGCGGGCGAGGTGGCCTGCGTGTCGGTGCACGGCTCGAACCGCCTGGGCACCAACTCGCTGCTCGACATCAACGTCTTCGGACGTCGGGCCGGCATCGCCGCCGCCGAGTTCGCCCGCACCGCACCGCTGGTCGACCTGCCGGACTCCCCCGAGACCGCGACGGTGGACCTGCTGCAGGGCATGCTCGACCGCCAGGACGGCGAGCGCGTGGCCGCCGTGCGCAAGGCGCTGCAGGAGACCATGGACCGCAACGCGCAGGTCTTCCGCACCGAGGCCTCGCTCAAGCAGGCGCTGACCGACATCGAGGGCCTCAAGGAGCGCTACCGCAACGTCTCGGTGCAGGACAAGGGGAAGCGGTTCAACACCGACCTGCTCGAGGCCGTCGAGCTCGGCTTCCTCATCGACCTGGCCGAGGTGATCTGCCTCGGCGCGCTCGAGCGCAAGGAGTCGCGCGGCGGGCACTTCCGCGAGGACTACGCCCACCGCGACGACGTGAACTTCATGCGGCACACCATGGCCTACCGCGAGGCCGGCGCGGACGGCGTCACGGTGCGCCTGGACTACAAGCCGGTCGTGCAGACCCGTTACGAGCCGATGGAGCGCAAGTACTGATGACGACCACCACCGACGCCCCCGCCGAGGTCGGCGCGGTCCCCGGCTTCGACGTCACGCTGCGGATCCGCCGGTTCGACCCCGAGCGCGACGCCGAGCCGCACTGGGAGGACTACACGGTCTCGGTGCACGCCACCGACCGCATCCTCGACGCGCTGCACACCATCAAGTGGGAGCAGGACGGCAGCCTGACGTTCCGCCGCTCGTGCGCCCACGGCGTCTGCGGCTCGGACGCCATGCGCATCAACGGCAAGAACCGGCTGGCCTGCAAGACGCTGCTCAAGGACCTCAACCCCAAGAAGCCGATCCTGGTCGAGCCGATCAAGGGGCTGACGGTCGAGAAGGACCTCGTCGTCGACATGGACCCGTTCTTCGCGGCCTACCGCGAGGTCATGCCGTTCCTCGTCACGTCCGGCAACGAGCCCAGCCGCGAGCGCATCCAGAGCCAGGAGCAGCGCGACCGCTTCGACGACACCACCAAGTGCATCCTGTGCGCCGCGTGCACGTCGTCGTGCCCGGTGTTCTGGGGCGACGGCCAGTACTTCGGCCCGGCCGCGATCGTCAACGCGCACCGCTTCATCTTCGACAGCCGCGACGAGGGCGCCGACCAGCGGCTCGAGATCCTCAACGACAAGGAGGGCGTGTGGCGCTGCCGCACGACCTTCAACTGCACGGACGCGTGCCCGCGCGGCATCGAGGTCACCAAGGCCATCCAGGAGGTCAAGCGGGCGCTCCTGACCCGCAAGGTCTGACCGTGCGCCGCCTGCTCGCCACCGCCCTCGCGGCGACGGCGTCGGTCACGGCGCTCGCCGTGGCCGCGCCGGTTCCGGCCGTCGCCGGCACCACCACCGTGATCGGCGGACCCCGGCTCGGGGGCACCCGCGTCATCAGCGACCTGCCGGACGGCGTCCCCGCCCCGCCGTCGCTCCCGGCCTCCGCCTACGTGCTGGCCGACCTGACCTCGGGCGACGTGCTGGTGGCCCGCGACGCCCACGGCCGGTTCCTGCCGGCGTCCACGCTCAAGTCGCTGACGGTGCTCACCGTCCTGCCCGAGGTCGACCCGGCCTCGCTCGTCACCGCCCAGCCCGACGACCTCGTCGACGGCACCCAGGTGGGGCTCGACCCCGGCTCGCACTACACGGTGCAGCAGCTGCTGCAGGGCACGATGCTGGCCTCCGGCAACGACACCGCCACCGCGCTGGCGCGGGCCGCGGGCGGCGTCCCCGAGACCGTGCGCGCGATGCAGGAGACCGCGCGGCACCTCGGCGCCTACGACACGACGGTGCGCAACCCGAGCGGGCTCGACGCCCCCGGCCAGCTGACCAGCGCCTACGACCTGGCCCTGGTCGCCCGCGCCGCCATGCAGCTGCCCGACTTCCGCACGCTGGTGGCCACCAAGCGCGCGCGGTTCCCGGGCAAGGAGCGCAAGGGCCACCGCCGCGCGACCTACGAGATCCAGAACCACAACACGCTGATCTACAACTACGACGGCGCGATCGGGGTCAAGAACGGCTACACCGTCGCGGCCCGCTGGACGTCGGTCGGCGCGGCCACCCGCGACGGGCACACCTACGTGCTCAGCGCGCTGCGCCGGCGCGACCGCAGCTGGCGCCCCGAGGCCGCGATGCTCGACTGGGCGTTCCGCTACGGCGCGAAGGCGACCCCGGTGGGCCGGCTGGTCGACCCGGGCGAGGTCGACGCGACCCCGGCGGCCACGGCTCCCGCGGTGGCGGCGACCGGTGCGGCAGCTCCGGCGGCGGCGTCGACGTCGGTCGGCGGG
>NZ_BAAGXY010000007.1:0-48102 GCF_054779595.1 Angustibacter peucedani | reverse complement strand
CGCGCACCACGGCCCAGCGGCTGGGGGCCGAGCCGCTGCTGCGCGAGCTGCGCCTGCTCGGGCCGGCCGGCGGCGGGCGGTCGCGGGCGACGTCCGGCGCGGGGACGTCGGACGGGCCGGGGGAGCAGCCGCTGACCGCGCGCGAGCGGGAGGTGCTGGCCCTGGTGTCGCTCGGCCGCAGCAACCGCGAGATCGGCCAGCAGCTGTTCATCAGCACCAAGACCGTGAGCGTGCACGTGTCGAACATCCTGGCCAAGCTCGGCGCGGGTGGGCGCACCGAGGCCGCGGCGCTGGCCCGGCGGCACGGGCTGATCGACGGCTGAGCCGCCTACGCTGGGGCTCGTGACGACGTCCGGCGCCCCGCGCATCACGCTGGTCGGCCGACCCGGCTGCCACCTGTGCGACGACGCCCGCGAGGTGGTGCGCCGGGTGGCCGACGACACCGGTGCCGGCTGGGTCGAGCGCTCGGTGGACGACGACCCGGACCTGCTGCGCCGCTACTCCGAGCTGGTGCCGGTGGTGCTGGTCGACGGCACCCAGCACGACTTCTACCGCGTGGACGAGCAGCGCCTGCGCGCCGCCCTCGACGGCCGTCGCGCGGGCCGCTGGAGCCGCCGCCGGGCGTGAGGTGGCTCACCCCGGGAGGCCTGGCCGTGCTCGCGACTTTGTGCGCACGTTCACAAGTGCCTATCGTGGGGGTCGACAGCCGGACGGGGCCCACCCCGGGTCCACGTCGGCGCAGGCCGTCTGCTAGCCGCCCCGTGGGACGTGCAGCGAGCGGGCCTGCCGCGAGCAAGGAGCAGGGCAGCACGTGAGCGACGAGCAGGTCACGCGCCGGGGCATCCCGGACGCCACGGTGGCACGGCTACCCGTGTACCTGCGTGCCCTGACGGCGCTCGCCGAGCACGACACCACGACCGTGTCGTCCGAGGAGCTCGCCACGGCGGCCGGCGTGAACTCCGCCAAGCTGCGCAAGGACCTCTCGCACCTCGGCTCGTACGGGGTGCGCGGTGTCGGCTACGACGTCGACTACCTGATCTACCAGATCTCGCGCGAGCTCGGCCTGACCCAGGACTGGCCCGTGGCCATCGTCGGCATCGGCAACCTGGGCCACGCGCTCGCGGGCTACGCGGGCTTCGCCACCCGGGGCTTCGAGGTCGTCGCGCTGTTCGACACCGACCCCCGGGTCGTGGGCGAGACGGTGTCCGGCCTGCCGGTGCACTCGCTGGACGACCTCGAGCAGATCAGCGCGCGCACGCCGATCTCGATCGGCGTCGTCGCCACCCCCGCGGGCCCCGCGCAGGAGGTCTGCGACCGCCTGGTGGCCGCGGGCGTGCGCAGCGTCCTGAACTTCGCGCCCTGCGTGCTGCAGGTGCCGGACGACGTCGACGTCCGCAAGGTCGACCTGTCGACCGAGCTGCAGATCCTGGCGTTCCACGAGCAGCGCAAGGCGCTCGCGCGCGCCGGCGACCCGCTCGCCGACGTCCTCGGGTCGGTCGCGGGAGGCGAGGCATGAGCCTGCTCGCCATCGGCCTGTCGCACCGCACCGCCCCGCTCGGCCTGCTCGAGCGCGTCGCGCTGTCGGCCGACGCCGCGCGCGACCTGGCCGCCCTGGCGCTCAAGGGTCAGCACGTCAGCGAGTCGCTCGTGCTCGCCACCTGCAACCGCGTCGAGGTCTACGCGGAGGTCGACGCGTTCCACGGCGGCCTCGCCGACCTGGGCGAATCCCTCTGCAGCGCAACGGGTGTGGGGCTCGACGAGCTCAAGGACCACCTGTACGTGCACTACGCCGACCGCGCCGTCACCCACCTGTTCTCGGTGGCCTGCGGGCTCGACTCGATGGCCGTCGGCGAGAGCCAGGTGCTCGGCCAGCTGCGCCAGGCCGTGCGCGGCGCGCAGGACGCCGGCGACACCGGCCGGGTGCTCGAACCCCTGATGCAGCAGGCGTTGCGGGTCGGCAAGCGGGCCCACGCCGAGACCGCCATCGACCGCGCGGGCGCCTCGCTCGTGAGTGCGGGGCTGCAGCGCGCCGAGCGGCTGCTCGGGCCGCTGCCGGGCCTGCGGGTGCTGGTCGTCGGCGCCGGCTCGATGAGCGCGCTGACCGCCACGACCCTGCAGCGCCAGGGTGCCGGGTCGATCACCGTGGCCAACCGGACGCCCGAGCACGCCGAGCGGCTCGCCGTGGCCGTCGATGCGCGCGCCGTGCCGCTGACCGCGCTGGGCGACGAGCTCGCGCAGGCCGACCTCGTGGTGTCGTGCACCGGTGCGGTCGGACACGTCGTCGACGTCGAGACCGCCTCTGCCGCAGCGGACCTGCGGACCGGTCGCCCCCAGCTGTACGTCGACCTCGCCCTGCCGCGCGACGTCGACCCCGCCGTCGCCGCCGTCCCGGGCGTCACCGTCGCCGACCTCGAGGTGCTCGGCCAGGACCTCTCCGCCGCCGCGCTGGACGAGGGCGTCGACCAGGTGCGCCAGCTGGTGGAGGCCGAGGTCGAGGAGTACCTCGCCGCCGTCCGGGTGCAGGCCGTCGCCCCGACGGTCGTGGCCCTGCGCGCCCGTGCCGCCGAGGTCGTCGAAGCCGAGCTGGCCCGCCTGGGCCACCGCCTGCCGGACGTCGACCCCGCCGTCCGCGACGAGCTGCAGCACACCGTGCACCGCGTCGTCGAGAAGCTGCTCCACGCCCCCACCGTGCGCGTCAAGGAGCTCGCCAGCCGCAGCGACGGCGGCTCGTACGCGGCCGCGCTGCGCGAGCTGTTCGACCTCGCACCGGACGACGTCACCGCCGTCTCGGAGGTGCCGCTCGAGAGCGACGTCTCGGCCCTGCTCACCGGGGAGGCGGGCCGATGAGCGCCGCCCCGCTGCGGCTCGGCACCCGGCGCAGCCGCCTCGCGCTGGCCCAGAGCGGCCAGGTCGCCGAGGCCGTGCGCGCCGCCACCGGCCGCGACGTCGAGCTGGTCGAGGTCACCACCGAGGGCGACGTGTCGCGCGAGCACCTGACCCAGATCGGCGGCACCGGCGTGTTCGCCGCGGCGCTGCGCCGGGCCGTGCTCGACGGCCACGTCGACCTCGCCGTCCACTCGCTCAAGGACCTGCCGACCGCGCCCGAGCCCGGCCTGGTCGTCGCGGCCGTGCCCGCCCGGTCCGACGCCCGCGACGTCCTGGTGGCGCGCGACGGCCTCACCCTCGGCGAGCTGCCGGCGGGCGCGGTGCTCGGCACCGGGTCGCCCCGCCGTGCCGCCCAGGTGCTCGCGCTCGGCCTCGGGCTCGAGGTCGTGCCGGTCCGCGGCAACGTCGACACCCGCATCGGCCTGGTCGCCGAGGGCACCGTCGACGGCGTGCTGCTGGCCCGCGCCGGCCTGCTGCGGCTCGGCCGCGCCGACGACGCCACCGAGGTGCTCGACCCGCTGCAGGTGCTGCCCGCGCCGGGCCAGGGCGCCCTGGCCGTCGAGTGCCGGGCCGACGACGCCGAGCTGGTCGCGGCGCTCGCCGCGCTGGACGACCCCGACACCCGCGCCGCCGTCACCGCCGAGCGCGCGCTGCTGGCGGCGCTCGAGGCCGGCTGCACCGCACCCGTCGGGGCGCTGGCCGAGGTGGTCGAGTCGCTCGACGTCTCCGGCTCGGTCGTGGTCGAGCTCTCGCTGCGCGCCGTCGTGGCCGCCCCCGACGGCTCCGACGCCCTGCGCCGCAGCGCTTCCGGACCGCTGGCCGACCCCGACGGGCTGGGCCGCGCGCTCGCCGCCGAGCTGCTCGAGGACGGCGCCGCCGACCTGGTCGCCGAGGCCGAGCGACCACCAGGACCAGCCGCACCACCCGCAGAGCCCGTAGACCTGTCCACCCACCGTCACCACCCGGAGCGTGCCTCGTGACCTCCACGACCACCCGCCGCACCGCCAAGCCCGTCGGCAGCGTCGCCTTCGTCGGCACCGGCCCCGGCGACCCCGGCCTGCTCACCCTGCGCGCGGTCGACCTCATCGCCGCGGCCGACGTCGTCGTCCTCGACCAGCTCCTGCGCGAGGAGGACGTCGCCCGTTGGGCCCGTCCGGACGTCGAGGTGCTCGACGCCGGCTTCGGCGAGGACGGCGCCCCGCTGACCCAGGCCGGCCGCGCCAAGATCGTCACCCGCGCCGCCCGCGGCGGTCGTCGCGTCGTGCGCCTGATGGACGGCGACCCCGCGACCTTCAACGGCCTGGCCGAGGAGGCCCTGGCCTGCCGCAAGGCGCAGGTGCCGTTCGAGGTCGTGCCGGGCGTCTCGGCCGTGTCGGCCGTGCCCGCGTACGCCGGCATCCCGTTGACCGCCAAGGGTTCTCGCGCCGTCCACGTCGTCACCCCGCACGACACCAAGGTCGACTGGGCGCGCTCGACCGGCGCCGACGTCACCGTCGTCGTGCTCGGCGGTCCCGACCACGTCGAGGCGTCGCTCGCCGAGCTGCTGGCCGCCGGTCGCGACGGGTCGACGCCGGTCGCCCTGACGACCCACGGCACCTCGACCGAGCAGCGCACGCTCACCGCGACGCTGGCCACGGCCGCCGCCACGCTGGCCGGGGCCGACCTCGGCAAGCCGCTGCTCGCCGTCGTGGGCGACGTCGTGGCCCTGCGCGACGAGCTGTCGTGGTTCGAGACCAAGCCGCTGTTCGGCTGGCGCGTCCTGGTGCCCCGCACCAAGGACCAGGCCGGCTCGACCACCGAGCGGCTGGCCGACTTCGGAGCCGTCAGCGAGGTCGTGCCGACCATCTCGGTCGAGCCGCCCCGCACGCCGCAGCAGATGGAGCGGGCGATCAAGGGCCTGGTGACCGGCCGCTACGAGTGGGTCGGGTTCACCAGCGTCAACGCCGTGCGCGCCGTCCGCGAGAAGTTCGAGGAGTTCGGGCTCGACGCCCGCGCCTTCTCGGGCCTGAAGGTCGCTGCCGTCGGCGGCGTCACCGCCAAGGCGTTGCAGGAGTGGGGGATCGAGCCCGACCTGGTGCCGAACGGCGAGCAGTCCGCCCACGGCCTGCTCGAGGACTGGCCGCCGTTCGACGAGGTGCTCGACCCGATCAACCGGGTCTTCCTGCCGCGCGCCGACATCGCCACCGACACCCTGGTGGCCGGGCTGCACGAGATCGGCTGGGAGGTCGACGACGTCACGGCGTACCGCACCGTGCGCGCCGCGCCGCCGGCCGCTCCCGTCCGCGAGGCCATCAAGTCGGGCCGCTTCGACGCCGTGGTCTTCACCTCGAGCTCGACCGTGCGCAACCTGGTCGGCATCGCCGGCAAGCCGCACGCGGCCACCGTCGTGGCCTGCATCGGGCCGGCGACCGCCAAGACCGCCGAGGAGCACGGCCTGCGGGTCGACGTCCTCGCGCCCGAGGCCTCCGCGGCCTCGCTGGTCGAGGCGCTCGCCGAGTACGGCACCGGGCTGCGGCTGGCCGCGCTCGAGGCCGGCGAGCCGGTCGTGCGCCCGAGCGAGCGCAAGGGCGCGGCGCGCCGCAAGGCGCGCTGAGACCGCCCGTGGGGTTCCCGGTCCAGCGGCCGCGCCGGCTGCGCCAGTCCCCGGCCGTGCGCCGGCTGGTCAGCGAGACGCGCCTGCACCCGGCCGACCTGGTGCTGCCGCTGTTCGTCCTCGAGGGCGCCGAGCAGCCCGTGCCGCTGCAGAGCATGCCGGGCGTCGTCCAGCACTCGCTGGCGACGCTGCGCGCGGCCGCCCGCGAGGCGGTCGAGCTGGGGCTGGGCGGCGTCATGCTGTTCGGCGTCCCCCAGCACCGCGACGCGATCGGCAGCGGCGCCGACGACCCGGACGGGATCCTGAACGTCGCGCTGCGCGCGGTGCGAGAGGAGGTCGGCGACGACCTGGTCGTCATGGCCGACCTGTGCCTCGACGAGTTCACCGACCACGGCCACTGCGGCGTGCTCGCCGCCGACGGCACGGTCGACAACGACGCCACGCTCGAGCGCTACGCCGACATGGCCCTGGCACAGGCCGGGGCCGGCGCCCACGTCGTCGGGCTCAGCGGGATGATGGACGGCCAGGTCGGGCACGTCCGCGCCGCCCTGGACGCCGCCGGGCGCACCGACGTCCTGCTGCTGGCGTACGCCGCCAAGTACGCGTCCGCGTTCTTCGGCCCGTTCCGCGAGGCCGTGGGCTCGACGCTCGTCGGCGACCGGACGACGTACCAGCAGGACGCCGCGAACGCCGTCGAGGCGCTGCGCGAGGTGCGGCTGGACCTCGACGAGGGCGCCGACCTGGTGATGGTCAAGCCCGCGCTGCCCTACCTGGACGTCGTGCGGGCCGTCGCCGAGATCAGCGACGTGCCGGTGGCGGCCTACCAGGTGAGCGGCGAGTACGCGATGGTCGAGGCCGCCGCGGCCGCCGGCATGGTCGACCGCGAGCGCGCGATCATGGAGTCGCTCGTCGCGATCCGCCGGGCCGGCGCGCAGGTCGTCCTGACCTACTGGGCGGCCGAGGTCGCCCCGCTGCTGCGCCGTTCCTGACGGTTTCGGCGGTTCCGCCCCGGGCGGCCCTCGGGGCCGTCTACGCTGCGCGTGAGCCGGTCATCGGCGACCGGCCACCACCATCTTCACGGGGGAACCACCATGTCTCGTCACACCTGGGTCGCGGCTGCGCTGGGGGCGGCTGTCGTCGCGACCCTGACGGCCGCGCCGGCGCAGGCCGCGCCGCCGCCGGCGCCCGTCGACTGCCCCACCGCGCTGCCGACGGCCGACGCGGTCGACGGCCTCACCGGCACCGGCTGGACCGTCGAGCGCGGCTCGACGCCTGACACCTTCACCGCGACGGTGCTCGGCCGGATCACCGACGGCATCGCGCCCGGCGTCGACATGATCATGGCCGACCTCGACTCGCCGGCGCTGCAGCGCGCCGGCGGCGTCTGGGCCGGCATGTCCGGCTCGCCGGTGTACACCGACGGCGGCCAGCTCATCGGCTCGGTCTCCTACGGCCTCAGCGCGTCCTCGCCCATAGCGGGCATCACGCCTGCCGAGTCGCTGCAGACCCTGCTCAGCGCCGACCCGGACGACGTCACGGCCCGCTCGCCGCGCCGCGTCGCCGTCGCGCCGAAGGTCGCCCAGCGCCTGGCCCGCACCGGAGAGGTCACGGCAACCGCTGCGGCGCAGGGCTTCTCGCGGCTGCGCACGCCGATCGTCGTCAACGGCGCCACCGGCCAGAGCGCCCAGAAGCTGGCCGACCGGCTGTCCAAGCGCGCCGGCGTGCCCGTCGTCCTGGCCGGCACGTCGGGCCCGTCGGCCCAGGCCGCACCCGCGCTGGCCGGCGGCGACAACTTCGCCGTCGCGGCCGCGTACGGCGACGCCACCCTCGGGGGCGTCGGCACCACGACGTTCACCTGCTCGGGCGAGGCCGTCGCGTTCGGGCACCCGTTCATGGACGCCGGGGTCACCACCTACAGCGCGCACTCGGCCGACGCCGTCTACGTGCAGCCCGACCCGGTCAACGGGCCGTTCAAGGTCGCGAACTTCGGCCCGGTCATCGGCACCGTCGACCGCGACCGCACCCTCGGCCTGAGGGCCGAGCTCGGCGCCGGCCCGGCGACCGTGCCGGTGGTCTCGCGGCTGACCCGGGTCGAGTCCGGGGTCACCCGCACCGGCACCACCCAGATCGCCGAGGCCGACCTGTCGGGCGACGCCGCCGCGTTCCACACGGTGTACAACGTCGACCGGGTCATGGGCTCGGCGGCCAGCAAGGGCACCGCCAAGGTGACGCTCACGGTCTCCGGCCGCGTGGCCTCGGGCAAGGTCTTCAGCGTCGCCGTCCGCAACACCTTCACGGCCCTGAGCTCGGTCGACGCCCTGGACTTCCAGGTCGCCGACTGGGTCTACTCGACCGTCGCCAGCATCACCGACCAGCCGTTCGAGCAGGTCTCGCTGACCGGCGTCCGGCTCGACGGAACGGTCAGCTCGGCTGCCACGACCTGGCGCTCGCCGGTCGTCGAGGTCAAGAAGGCCGGGAAGTGGGTGCGGCTCACCTCGGGCGGCCTGCGCAGCCAGGTCGGCGCGTGGGTCAGCACCCGCACGACGCTGTCGAAGTACCGCGACGCCGCGACCAAGACGTCGGTCGTCACCTCGCTGAAGGTGCCGGCGAGCGCCCGGTACAAGGACGTCGTGCTGGTGATGAGCGCCGGCGGGTTCATGGAGGACCAGAGCGAGCCCGGCTCGTTCGTCGGCCTGCTGCGGGCGCTGAGCGCCCAGCCGCGCAACGACACCGTCGAGGCGTCGCTGGTCGACGCCGAGTCCGGCGACGTGCTGGTGACCCGCAGCGTCACGACGTCGGCCGTGGTCGAGCCGTTCGTCAAGGCGTACGACGTCTACCTGCTCTGACCGCTCCACCCCGCACGGCCCAGCACGACGACGAGGCCGGCTCCCCCCGCGCGGGGGGAGCTGGCCTCGTGGCGTCAGCGGGAGCGTCAGGCGCTCTTGCCGGCCTCGATCTCGAGGGCGATCTTGACCTTGTCGCCGACCAGCACGCCGCCGGTCTCGAGGGCGACGTTCCACTCCAGGCCGAAGTCCTTGCGGCTGATCTCGGTCTCGGCGCTGAAGCCGGCGGTCGGGTTGCCGTCGGCCAGCGGGTTGCCCGCGGCGCCGCCGAACTCGAGCTCGAAGGTCACGGGGCGGGTGGTGCCGTGCAGCGTCAGGTCGCCGTCCAGCAGGAAGTCGTCGCCGTCGGCGCGGATGCCGGTCGAGGTGAACGACCAGGTCGGGTGGGTCTCGACGTCGAAGAAGTCGGCCGAGCGCAGGTGGTTGTCGCGGTTCTCGTCGCGGGTGTCGATGCTCGCGGCGTCGACCTCGGCGACGACCGAGGACTCCAGGACGTTCTCGGCGACCGTGATGGTGCCGGTGACCTTGGCGAAACGGCCCTTGACCTTGCTGACCATCATGTGGCGGACGACGAAGCCGACCTCGGAGTGCGAGGGGTCGATCGTCCAGGTGCCGGCGGTCAGGCCCGGAAGAGTGGTGACGGTGCTGGTGCTCATGACGCTCCCTGTGGTGGTGGGGTGAGGTCCGTGGGAACCTTGGTCCCGGTGGTTGGCTTCTCAACTACCGTAGACCAGGTTGGTTTATCTTTCAACTTTCGGTCCGATAGGATCATTCCCATGAGCGAGACCCGCTGGCTGGACGCCGACGAGCAGGTCGCCTGGCGCTCCTACCTGCGGGCCGTGCGCCTGCTGGACGAGGAGCTGCGGCGCGGCCTGGAGCAGCACGGCCTGAGCCACCCCGAGTACGAGATCCTGGTGCGCCTGAGCGAGCGCCCCGACCGCACGATGCGGATGTCGGAGCTGGCCGCCGGCGTCGTCAGCTCGCGCAGCCGGCTGACCCACACCGTCGCCCGGCTCGAGCGCGACGGCCTGGTGCAGCGCCGGTCCTGCACGCGAGACGGCCGCGGCGTCGAGTGCCTGCTCACCGACGAGGGCTTCCGCACGCTGGAGGCCGCGGCGCACACCCACGTCGAGCAGGTGCGCAGCCACCTGCTCGACGTCATGAGCCGCGAGGAGTTCCTGGCCCTGGGCGCGGCACTGGCCCGGGTGGCCGACGGGCTCGACCCGCGCGGCCTGGTCGCGGTCTAGAGCCGCCCGGCGGCCGCTCAGCCGCGCTTGCGACAATGCTGCGCGTGACCGCCGCCCCGCCCTACCCCGACGACGTCCCGGCCAGCGCCGCCCTGCTCGAGCGGGCCCGGCGGGTCACGCCCGGCGGCGTCAACTCGCCGGTGCGGGCGTTCCGCGCCGTGGGTGGGACGCCACGCTTCACCGCCCGCGCGCAGGGGCCGTACCTGTACGACGCGGACGGCCGCGAGTACGTGGACCTGCTCTGCTCGTGGGGCCCGATGATCCTCGGGCACGCCCACCCGGCGGTGCTCGACGCGGTCCGCGAGGCCGCGGCGCACGGCTTCAGCTTCGGCACGCCCAGCGAGAACGAGGTGCTGCTCGCCGAGGAGATCGTGGCGCGGGTCGAGCCGGTCGAGCAGGTGCGGCTGGTGAGCAGCGGCACCGAGGCCACGATGAGCGCGATCCGGCTGGCCCGCGGCGCCACCGGCCGGGCCAAGGTCGTGAAGTTCGCCGGCTGCTACCACGGCCACGTCGACGCGCTGCTGGCCTCGGCCGGCAGCGGGCTGGCGACGTTCGCGCTGCCCGACAGCCCCGGGGTGACCGGGGCGTCCGCGGCCGACACGGTCGTCGTCCCGTACAACGACGTCCCCGCGCTCGAGGCGGTGTTCGCCGAGCACGGCGACGAGATCGCCTGCGTCATCACCGAGGCCTCGCCCGGCAACATGGGGGTCGTCCCCCCGCTGCCCGGCTTCACCGCCGCGCTGCGCCGGCTGACGAGCGCCCACGGCGCGCTGCTGGTGAGCGACGAGGTGATGACCGGCTTCCGCTGCTCGCGCGCGGGGTGGCTCGGGCTCGAGGGCGTCCCGGACGGCGGCGCGCCCGACCTGCTGACCTTCGGCAAGGTCATGGGCGGCGGCTTCCCGGCGGCGGCGTTCGGCGGGCGGGCCGACCTGATGGCGCTGCTCGCGCCGGAGGGGCCGGTCTACCAGGCCGGCACGCTCTCGGGGAACCCGGTCGCGACCGCCGCCGGGCTGACGACCCTGCAGCACTGCACGGACGACGTCTACGACCGGCTCGACGTCGTGGCCTCGGCGCTGTCGGCCGGTGCCTCGGCCGCGCTCGACGCCGAGGGCGTGCCCCACGTCGTGCAGCACGCGGGCAGCATGTTCAGCGTGTTCTTCACCGACGAGGCGGTGCGCGACTACGACGGCGCCCGCAGCCAGGACCTCGGCGCCTTCACGGCCTTCTTCCACGCCATGCTGCGCCAGGGCGTGCACCTGCCGCCCAGCGCGTTCGAGGCGTGGTTCGTCTCGGCCGCGCACGACGACGCGGCGGTCGAGCGGGTGCTCGCCGCGCTGCCCGAGGCCGCGCGGGCCGCCGCGCAGGCCGCGACGCCCACCACCGAGGGAGCGACCCCGTGAGCCAGCGCACCGTCGTCCACCTGCTGCGCCACGGCGAGGTGCACAACCCCGAGGGCGTGCTCTACGGCCGGCTGCCCGGCTACCACCTGTCGGACCGCGGGCGCCGCATGGCCGACCTCGTGGCCGCGCACCTCGCCGACCACGACGTCACCACCGTCATCTCCTCGCCGCTGGAGCGGGCGCAGGAGACCGCGGCGCCGATCGCAGCTGCGCACGGGCTCGTCGTGCCGCTCGACGTCCGGCTGATCGAGGCGGGCAACCACTTCGAGGGCATGACCTTCGGCGTCGGCGACGGCTCGCTCAAGCACCCGGGCCACTGGCCCAAGCTGGTCAACCCGTTCCGCCC
The DNA here is from genome assembly GCF_054779595.1 of Angustibacter peucedani. Taxonomy (NCBI): domain Bacteria; kingdom Bacillati; phylum Actinomycetota; class Actinomycetes; order Kineosporiales; family Kineosporiaceae; genus Angustibacter; species Angustibacter peucedani. The sequence goes on along the minus strand of NZ_BAAGXY010000007.1, from coordinate 36,787 downwards.
GTCGTGGGGCGAGCCGTACGAGCAGATCGCGGCCCGGATGATCGCGGTCGTCGACCGCGCGCGCGGCGAGGCCCGCGGCCACGAGGCCGTGTTGGTGTCGCACCAGTCGCCGGTGTGGATCGCGCGGCTCGCGCTCGAAGGACGGCGGCTGTGGCACGACCCGCGCAAGCGGCAGTGCAGCCTGGCCTCGCTCACGTCCCTGACCTACGACGACGACCGGCTGGTCTCGATCGACTTCAGCGAGCCCGCGGCGAGCCTGCTGCCCGGCGCGAGCCAGGTCGCGGGGGCCTGATGCGTCGCGGTCGGCTCGCGCGCGGGGTGGCGGCGGTGGCGCTCGCGCTCGCCGTCCCCGCGCTGGCCGGCTGCTCGGGCGACGGCAACTCGGTGGCGTCGCAGGCCCAGGCGGGCGACGGCAAGGGCTACGTCGCGGGCGACGGCACGGTCGAGCAGATCGCGGCTGCCGACCGCCGCACGACCATCTCGGTGAAGGGCACCACCCTCGAGGGCGAGCCGCTCGACACCTCGTCCGCCCGGGGCAAGGTCGTGGTGCTCAACACCTGGGGCTCGTGGTGCCCGCCCTGCAACGCCGAAGCCCCTGGGCTGCAACGCACCTGGGCCGGCTTCGAGGGCCAGGACGTGCAGTTCGTGGGCATCGACGTCCGCGAGGGCAAGGACGCCGGGCTCGCGTTCCAGCGCAAGCTGGACATCACCTACCCGTCGCTGGAGTGGGACGGCGGCGGCGTGCTGCTGCAGCTGCAGGGCAAGGCGTCGGCCACGCCGACGACGCTGGTGCTCGACCGCCAGGGCCGGCTCGCCGGGCGGATCTCGGGCGAGGCGAAGGGCTCGACGCTGCGCGACATGGTGCAGGACGTGCTGGACGAGTCGTCGTGAGCGGGCTGGCCTCGGGCTCCTTCGCGGACGTCGTCGGGTCTGGCTCGATGCCGGCCGCGCTGCTGGTCGCGGCGGTCGCCGGGTTCGTGTCGTTCGCCTCGCCCTGCGTGCTGCCGCTGGTGCCGGGGTACCTCGGCTACGTCACCGGGCTCGGCGGGGTCGAGCTGGAGCGCCGGCGCCGCAGCCGGATGGCGGCCGGTGCCGCGCTCTTCGTCCTCGGCTTCACCGTGGTGTTCGTCGTCATGACGGCCACCTTCAGCGCCGTCACCCGCGCCGTGCTGGGCCACCAGGACGTGCTGCTGCGCGTGCTCGGCGTGGCGGTGGTCGCGCTGGGCCTGCTCTTCGTCGGGGCGCTGCCGGGCGGCGGCCGCATGGTGAAGCCGTCCTGGCGGCCGGCCGCGGGCCTGGCGGGTGCACCACTGCTCGGCGCGATCTTCGCGGTGGGCTGGAGCCCGTGCATGGGACCGACGCTGGCGGCCGTGCTGGCGCTCGCCACCGGTGAGGGTGGCGGGGCCTCGCGCGGCGTCGTGCTCGCCGTCGCGTACAGCCTCGGGCTGGGCGTGCCCTTCGTCGTGGCGGCGCTCGCCTACGCGCGGGCCGCACGCGGGCTGGCCGCGCTGCGCCGGCACCAGCGCGGGCTGCAGCTGGCCGGCGGCGTGCTGCTCGTGGTGATCGGCGTGCTGATGGTGTCGGGCGTGTGGGTCGACCTGCTGACCCGCGTGGGCACCCTCGTCGCCGGGTTCCAGGTGGCGGTGTGACGACCACCCGCGACCCCGGCCGCGTCGCGCCGCCGGTCAACCAGCCGCGGCTCGGGCTCGTCGGCACCCTGCGGTTCGTGTGGCGCCAGCTCACCAGCATGCGCACCGCGCTGTTCCTGCTGCTGCTGCTCGCCGTGGCGGCGGTGCCCGGCTCGGTGCTGCCGCAGCGGGGGGTCGACGCCAGCAAGGTCACCGGCTACCTGCAGGCCCACCCGACGTCCGGTCCGTGGATCGACCGGCTGGGCGGCTTCGACGTGTACTCGTCGGTCTGGTTCTCGTCGATCTACCTGCTGCTCTTCGTCTCGCTGGTGGGGTGCGTGCTGCCGCGCAGCCGCCAGCACGTGCGGGCGCTGCGGGCGCGGCCGCCGCGGGCGCCGTCGCGGCTCGACCGGCTGCCGGCCCACCGCACGGCGACGGTCGACCGCTCGCCGTCCGAGGCTCTGGACGAGCTGGCGAAGGCGTTGCGGCGCAAGCGATTCCGGGTCGACGTCGCCGACGACGTCATCAGCGCCGAGCGCGGCTACGTCCGCGAGACCGGCAACCTGGTGTTCCACCTCGCGCTGGTGGTCCTGCTGGTGGCCGTGGCGCTGGGGCACCTGCTGGGCTGGCGCGGCGACGTCGTCGTGCCGGTGGGTCAGACGTTCAGCAACACCGTGTCGACCTACGACACCATCGACCCCGGCCCGTGGGTCGACACCGAGAACCTCCCGCCGTTCTCGGTGCGGGTCGACCAGCTCGACGTCAGCTTCGAGCGCGGCGAGGAGCAGCGAGGCGCGCCGCGCGACTTCAGCGCGAAGGTCACCTCGCGCGACGAGCCGGCCGACGCCGCCGTGGCCGGCCGGATCCGCGTCAACCACCCGCTCGGCGTCGACGGCGCCAAGGTCTACCTGCTCGGCAACGGCTACGCCCCGGTGATCACGGTGCGCGACAGCACCGGCGCCGTCGTCTACTCCGACCCGACCCCGTTCCTGCCGCAGAACGGCAACTACACCTCGACCGGCGTGGTGAAGGTGCCCGGCGCGCAGCCGCAGCAGCTCGGCCTGATCGGGCAGTTCCTTCCGACCGCGTCGGAGGTCGGCGGCATGCCGACGTCGGTGTTCCCCGACGCTCTCAACCCGGTGCTGGTCATGACGGCCCTCGAGGGCGACCTCGGGCTCGGGACCGGTGCGCCGCAGTCGGTCTACACGCTCAACACCGACGGGCTGAAGAGCCTGCGAACCTCGGACGGCGACATCTTCCGCACCGTGCTGCGGCCGGGCGACACCGTGAAGCTGCCCGGCGGACGCGGGTCGGTGACGTTCGACCGGGTCGAGCGGTTCGCCGGGCTCTCGATCCGGCACGACCCGGGCAAGGGCTGGGCGCTCGGCGCCGCGGTGGCCGCGATGATCGGGCTGGCGCTGTCGTTGTTCGTGCCGCGGCGCCGGCTGTTCGTGCGGGTGCGACCGGCCGAGGACGACGAGCGCGACGCGGCCGGCTCCGGCGACGGCCCGCCCCGTACATTGGTCGAGGTCGGCGCGATCGCCCGCGGCGAGGACACCGGCCTGGACGACGAGATCGACCGCGCCCTGGCGGCGCTCGGCGTCCCGCAGACGAGGAGGGACGCGTGAGCGTCGACGAGACCCTGGCCACGCAGGCCAACCTGCTGCTGTACGGCTCGATGGCGGCCTACGCCGCGGCGTTCCTGGCCTACACGAGCGACCTCGCGGGCGGTGCCGCGCGGGCCGAGCGGCAGCGCGAGCTGACCGCCGCTGACCAGCGCGAGCTCGCCGCCGTGGGGGGCGGGTCGACGTCCGGCGTCGCGACCGCCGCCGGCCGACCCGCCGAGCCGGCCATCCCCTCCCCGCTCGCCGCCGAGCCGCGCAAGGCCGCCGCGATCGGGACCTCGCTGACGGTCCTGGCGCTGCTGCTGCACGCCGGGTCGGTCGCGATGCGCGGGGCCGCGGTGCAGCGGCCGCCGTGGAGCAACATGTTCGAGTTCTCGGTCGCCGGCGCGGCCGTCGTCACGGCGGTCTACCTGGTGACGCTGCGCTGGCGCGACCTGCGCTACCTCGGCGCGTTCGTCGTGGGTCCGGTGCTGCTCACGCTCGGTCTGGCCGTCACGGTGCTGTACACGCGCGCCGCGCAGGTGGTGCCGTCGCTCAAGAGCTACTGGCTGGCGATCCACGTGAGCGTGGCGTTCATCGCCAGCGCCCTGCTGACGCTGGCGTTCTCGCTCACCGTGCTCTACCTCGCCCAGGACCGCCGCGCCCAGCGCCGGGCCGCCGGGCTGCCGGTGGGCCGCTCGTTCATGGACGCCCTGCCCGGCGCGCGCGAGCTCGACCTCGCGTCCTACCGGCTGCACGCGGTGGCCTTCCCGCTGTGGACGTTCACGCTGGTGGCCGGGTCGATCTGGGCCGAGAGCGCCTGGGGCCGCTACTGGGGCTGGGACCCCAAGGAGGTCTGGACCTTCGTGATCTGGGTGGTCTACGCGGGCTACCTGCACGCGCGGGCGACCCGCGGCTGGCAGGGGCGCAAGTCCGCCACGATCGCGATCGTCGGGTTCGGCTGCCTGCTGTTCAACTTCCTCGTCGTCAACATCTTCTTCGTCGGCTGGCACAGCTACGCCGGTGTCGGCTGAGCCGCCGTCCGGGCCGCCGCACGAGCCGCCGTCCGGGCTCGTCGCCGTCCTGACCGCCGAGCGCGACCGGGCGCGCGAGCAGGTGGCCACGCTCGAGCGCGACGTGGACCGGGTGGTCGAGGCGTCCGAGGACTCCAACGCGGACGACGAGCACGACCCCGAGGGCGCGACCATCGCCTTCGAGCGGGCCCAGCTGATGACCGTGCTGGACGCCGCCCGCGAGCGGCTGCGGGACGTCGAGGCCGCGCTGGTGCGGCTCGCCGACGGGGACTACGGGCGGTGCGAGGTCTGCGGCGAGCCGATCGACCCCGAGCGGCTGGTGGCGCGTCCGACGGCGCGGCGCTGCATCCGGTGCGCCGGGGGCGGCATCGGCTCGGGCTCCGGCAGACTGGGCCGATGAGCGTGCAGGTGCGGGTCGCCCGGCCCGAGGAGCTCGACGCCGTCGGCGAGCTGACCGCCCGCGCCTACCTCGACGACGGGCTGGTGCCCGAGGGCACCGACTACCAGCTGACGCTGCGCCGCGCGTCCGACCGCGCGCTGCACAGCGAGCTGCTCGTGGCCGTGGACGACGCGACGTCCGCGCTGCTCGGCACGGTGTCGTTCGTGCGGGCCGGCTCGGCGTACGCGGAGGTCTCGCGCGAGGGCGAGACCGAGTTCCGGATGCTCGCCGTCGACCGCTCGGCCCGCGGGCGCGGCGTCGGGCGGCTGCTGGTGCGGGCGTGCGTCGAGCGGTCGCGGGCGGCGGGTGCGTCGCGCGTGGTCATCTGCACCAGCACCGAGATGGCGCCGGCGCACGCGCTGTACGAGTCGGAGGGCTTCGTGCGTGCACCCGACCGCGACTGGCGCCCCGCACCGCACGTCCTGCTGCTCGGCTACGCCCTCACCCTCTGACCCACCCGCCCGCCCGCCAGGGCACCTTCGTGAGAAATGGCCCTCCGGGAGCGCGATCCAGGGCGAAGTCCCAAGAAGGTGCCTTGACGGGCCGGGACGCAGAGCGGGGCCGCACCGGACGGTGCGACCCCGCTCTGGAGCTGCTGCGGATCAGTGCATCATCACCGGCGGCGCGGCGTCGGTCTCGTCGTCGAGCAGGTGCGAGATCTCGCGCTTGCGCGGCAGGAACGCGGCGGGGATCAGCGTGAGCGTCACCAGGAACGCCGCCACCCAGAAGGTGTGCCCGAACGCGCTCGCCGCGGCCACCGGCGCCTGGGCCGGGCTGGTCGGGATGTTGTCCTTCAGCGCGTTGGTCAGCACCACCGAGAAGATCGCGACGCCGACCGAGCTGGCGATCTGCTGGCTGATGTTGAGCAGCGTCGAGCCTCGCGCCACCTCGTGGTGCGTCAGTGTCTTCAGCGCCGAGGTCATGATCGGCATCATCGTGCCGCCCATGCCGAGACCCATCACGAACAGCACCGGGATGATGAAGCCCCAGTGCGAGGAGTCGGCCTGGACCTGGGTCAGCGCGAACATGCCGCCGATGATGAGCGCCAGGCCGAACGGCACGATCCGGCCGACCGGCAGCCGGTCGGTGAGCGCACCGGCGATCGGCATGGTCAGCATCGCCCCGACGCCCTGGGGCGCCACGAGCCACCCGGCGTTCAGCGGTGTCTCGCCCTGCACCTGCTGCAGGAACTGGGGCACCAGCAGCAGGCCGCCGAAGAAGGCCGCCGCGAAGATGAACATCGTGATGATCGAGACCGTCAGGTTGCGGTTGTGGAAGAGCCGCAGGTCGAGCAGCGGGTGCTTCGGCTTGAAGCTGTAGAGCACGAACGCCACCATCAGCGCCAGGCCCAGCAGGCCCGGCAGCAGCACCTTGGCGTGACCGATGCCGCCCTCGCCGGGGATCGACGAGACGCCGTACAGGAAGAGGGCGAGGCCGGGGCTCATCATCAGCATGCCGACGAAGTCGAAGGACTCGGACGGCTGCGGCTTGTCGGCCGCGAGCGCGAACTGGGCGTAGACCAGGGCGATCACGCCGATGGGCGCGTTGATCAGGAAGATCCAGTGCCAGCTGAAGTGGTCGATCAGCCAGCCGCCGAGGATGGGGCCGAAGATCGGGCCGAGCAGCATCGGCACGCCGAGGATCGCCATGAGGCGGCCCATGCGGGCCGGCCCGGCGGCACGGGTCATGATCGTCATGCCGAGCGGCATGAGCATGCCGCCGCCGAGGCCCTGCAGCACGCGGAACCCGATCAGCATCTCGATCGAGCTGGCCGTGGCGCAGAGCACCGAGCCGATGGTGAACAGCAGGATCGCCAGCATGTACAGGCGCTTGGTGCCGAACCGGTCGGCGGCCCAGCCGGACAGCGGGATCACCGTGGCGAGCGCCAGGGTGTAGCCGGTGACGGTCCACGCGACGTCCGAGTACGCGAGCGGCTGGCCGCCGTCGGCGAACACGGTCTGGAACGTGCGGAGCGCGACGTTGACGACGGTGATGTCGAGGATCGACATGATCGCGCCGAGGACGACGACGCCGGCCACCTTCAGGACGGCGGCGTCGATCTTCTCGGGGTACTCGGTGGGCGGGGCGGTGGCGGGCGACGTCACAGGTACCTCTTGGCGGTAGGTCGTGTCAGGAGTGCGACGACATCTCTGCCGAGGCGTTCCTACGCTAACGCAGCCCGGTGACAGGGGGCGCGGGTGTTTTCCGTCGGAAGCACCCGACGCTCAGCCGGGTGCTGGCACACTCCCGCGCGTGATCAGGGACGAGCTCGGACGATGGTTCACGTACGGCGAGCGGCACCGGCGGCTGGCGGCCCGCCTCGTGCTCGCGGGCGGCCTGACGGCGGTGGTGCTCGTGGTCGGCACCGCGCTGGTCTGGCTGACCGAGCACGGCCAGCCGGGCAGCGACGTCCACGGCGCCGGCGACGCGGCCTTCTTCACGGCCACGCAGCTGCTGACCGTGTCGTCGTCCTTCTCGAACCCGGTGACCGGGGGCGGCAAGGTCGTCGACGTGGGGCTGGAGATCTGGGCGCTGTTCGTCATCACCGCCGTGGCCGGCAGCTTCGCGACGTTCTTCGGCGCGGGCGACCCGCCGCCGGCCTCCGAGTAGCCGAGCAGCCGAGCGCAGGTCTCAGACGGCGCTGGGCTGGCGGCGCACGGCGGACACGAAGTCCGCCGCGCCGGCGGGCCGGCCGAGGTGCCAGCCCTGCCCGGCCTGGACGCCGAGCTCGGAGAGCGCGCCGAGCTGGGCCGGGGTCTCGATGCCCTCGGCGATGCACTCCATGCCGAACGAGCGGGCGAGCTGCACGACGGTGCGGGCGATGGTGTCGTCGAGGTCGAGCTGGGCCACGAACTCGCGGTCGATCTTCAGCACCTGCAGCGGCAGCCGGGCCAGGTAGGCGAGCGAGGAGAAGCCGGTGCCGAAGTCGTCGACGGCCACGGTGATGCCGCGCTCGCGCAGGCGCTGCAGGGCCTCGCGGGTGCGCTCGACGTCGTCGACGACGTCCCGCTCGGTGATCTCGAGGGTGAGGGCGCCCGGCTGCAGGCCGGCGTCGGCGACGAGGGTCGCGAGCCGGTCGGGCAGACCGGGGGTGAGCAGGTCGGCCGCGCTGATGTTGACGGCGACGCTGCCGACCTCGGTCAGGCCGTCGCGGTGCCAGGACGCGAGCGCGCGCAGCGACTGGCGGGCGACGACCGTGGCCAGCTCGGGCCCGAGGCCGAGCTCCTCGGCCAGCGGCACGAAGCGCAGCGGCGAGACGGGCAGGCCGTCGAGCTCCCAGCGGGCGAGGGCCTCGGCGGCGACGACGCGGCCGGTGCGCAGGTCGACGACGGGCTGGAAGACGGCGATGACGGCGTCCGGGTGCAGCTCCTTCTCGAGCATGCCGCCGCGGCGGATGGCCTCGCGCAGCTGCTGCTCGACGGCGAGGTTGGCGGCGACGTCCTCGCTCATGGTGGTGTCGTACGAGACCGAGCGGCCGCGGCCACCGCGCTTGGCGGCGTACATCGCGGCGTCGGCCGAGCGCAGCAGGTCGCCGCGCGTCTCGATGCCGTTGCCCGAGATGGCCACGCCGACCGACAGGCCGATCCGGTAGGGCGAGCCGTTGAGCTCGACCGGCTGCTCGAAGAGCTGGACGAGGCGGCGACCGGCGGCCTCGGCCTCCGGCAGGCTGGACGGCGAGCAGATGACCGCGAACTCGTCACCGCCGAGGCGGACGGCGCGCTGGCCCGGGCCGAGGGCGCCGACCAGCCGCTCGGCGACCTCGCGCAGCAGCCGGTCGCCGGCCAGGTGACCCAGCGTCTCGTTGACGTTCTTGAAGCGGTCGAGGTCGAGCAGCAGCAGGCCGACCTCGTCGTCCGCGTCACCGGTGCGCGAGTGCAGCGCCACGTCGATGAACAGGTCGAGCGAGGTGCGGTTGGGCATGCCGGTGAGCGGGTCGTGCGTCGTGGCGTGGTGCAGCTCGCGCTCGGCGGTCTCGGCGGCGCGCTGGCGGCGCTGGGCGGTGTCGTGCGCGACGCGGTAGGCCTCACCCGCGCGCGCCACGATCAGCCCGATGCTGAACAGCAGCGCGGCCCGCAGCCCCCAGCTCTGCAGCGTGACGTTCGGCGTGGCCGTGCCGACGAAGTACTGGGAGAACATGCCCCCGGCCAGCAGCGTCGACACCGCGACGGAGTGGCGCGTCAGCAGCAGGGGGTAGACGGCCGCGATCGCGTACCACCACTGCAGCGTGTGCGGCACGAGGTGGACGTCGACCAGGGGCAGCGCGAAGGCGACCGCGGTGAGGAAGGTGGCGCGGACCGCCAGGGCGCGCGTGCCGCGCCAGCCCAGCAGGCCGGCGACGCCGAGCCCCGCGGTGACGAGCACCAGGGCGACGACCACCAGGCCCCCGCCGACGAAGAAGGCCGAGACCAGGCCGACGGCGGCGAGCAGCAGCGGCACCGCCGGCTCGAGCGCCTCTGCCGAGCCGCGTCGTGCCGAGAGGTCCACGGCACGGTCGCGCGGGTCAGGGCTCACGACCTCACCATCGGCTGGTGGCAGCGTGATCTTGAACGGTCGCGGCCGGTGGTCCCGGCGCGGTGCCCGCGCCGGGACGGCAGCATCAGCGCGACAGCTTGCGCAGCAGGCGGGCGAGGCTGGCGCGGCTGTCGGAGCCCTGGGGGCGCGGCGCGAGCCGGGTGATCTCGTCGATGTAGGCGCGGGCGTACTCGGGGGTGACCATGATTCCTTCTTGTTCTGAGGCCGTAGCCTTGGTTGTGATGGTGTCAGTAGCGCCTGACCCGTTAATCATAACAGTTCGGCACCAGTTTCTATTTCGATTCCATGGTCAGCAGACTTGAGATCTGGCAGTGTGGTGCTCGTCACGTCGGAGGGACCTGAAGGAGGACGTCGTGGACGCCGTCGACCGCCAGCTCGTCGAGGCCCTGCGCGAGAACGGGCGGGCCAGCTGGGCCGAGCTCGGCCGGCTGGTCGGGATGTCCGGCCCGAGCGTGCAGGACCGTGTGCGCCGCCTCGAGGAGCGCGGCGTCATCCGCGGGTACCGCGCCGACGTCTCGGCGCCCGCGGTCGGCCTGGGGGTCAGCGCGCTCGTCGACCTCTACCAGGGCGACGAGGTCGACTCGGAGGACGTCGCCGAGCAGCTGCGCGCCGTCCCCGAGGTCGAGGACTGCTGGTACGTGGCCGGCGACGAGAACTTCGTGGTCAAGGTGCGGGCGGGCGACGTGACGGGCCTGGAGGCCGTCGTCTCCAAGCTGCGGCGGGTGCGCGGCATCGCGCGCACGCGCACGACCGTCGTCCTGTCGACGTACTGGGAGGCGCGCGGGCTGCCGCTGCCCGCGGACGAGGGCGACGCGGCACCGCCCGTAGGCTGAGCCGCGTGACCGTCCTGCGCTACACCCTGCTGCGCCTGCTGCTGCTGGTCGGCGTGCTGCTCGCCCTCTACCTGCTGGGCGGCGTGGTCAGCCCGCTGCGTGACCCGGTCGTGCTGGTGATGGTGACCGTCGTGGTGTCGGTGATGCTGTCGTACTTCGTGCTGCGAGGACCGCGCGAGGCGATGACGGCGCGGCTGGCCGAGCGCGTGCAGGGCCGGTTGCCGAACGAGGGCCCGACCGGCGACCAGGACGCCGACGCCGAGGACGCCGAGATCGCGGCGTCCGGCTCGCCGTCAGCCCAGCGCGAGGCCCAGGCCGAGCAGGACGCCGAAGACGAGCTCCGCGCGCCCGGTGTCGCGCAGCACGGGGATCAGGGCCAGGCCGGTGGCGCCGGACCCGACGGCCCGCCACGCGGCGCGTAGCAGCGCCGCCGCGACAAGGGCCAGCAGCGCCCAGGGGTGCGCGGGCGCCACCGCGACCACCAGCAGGAACGGCAGCAAGACCAGCGCGCGGTAGAGCGTGCGGGTGCGACGGTCGCCGAGACGCACCGCGAGCGTGCGCTTGCCCGCCACGGTGTCGGTCGGCACGTCGCGCAGGTTGTTCGCGACGAGGATCGCGCAAGCGAGGCAGCCGATCGCGACCGCCGCGGCCAGCGCCGACCACGACGCGCGACCGGCCTGGGTCCAGGTGGTGCCCAGCACCGCGACCAGCCCGAAGAAGACGAAGACGAACACCTCGCCGAGCCCGAGGTAGCCGTAGGGGTTCGAGCCGCCGGTGTAGTACCAGGCGGCCAGAACGGCGAGCGCGCCCACCGCGAGGAACCACCACTGCTGCGAGAGCAGCACCAGCACCAGGCCGGCCACCGCGGCGACGCCGAAGGCCGCGAAGGCGGCGCGCTTGACCGCGGCGGGGGCGGCGGCGCGCGAGCCGGTGAGCCGGAACGGTCCGACCCGGTCGTCGTCCGTGCCCCGCACGCCGTCGGAGTAGTCGTTGGCGTAGTTGACGGCCACCTGGAGCGCGAGCGAGACCACGAGCGCGAGCAGCGCGCGGCCGAGGTGGAAGGCGTCGAGCGCCGCAGCGGCGCCGGTGCCAGCCGCCACCGGGGCGACGGCGGCGGGCAGCGTGCGCGGGCGCGCGCCCTCGACCCATTGCGCGGTGGTGGCCATGGGGAGGATCTTCTCGTGCCGCGGACGGCAGCCGGTGGCTAGGGTGCCGCCGTGGCCCTGGGAGAGCTCGCGACGGCGTACCTGCGGCGCCTGGCGATGCCCGGGACGTCGACCGAGCCCGACCTGCACCTGCTGCGCCGGCTGCACGTCGCCCACGTCGAGCGCGTCGCCTACGAGTCGCTCGACCTGTACCGCGGGCGGCCACCCTCGATCGAGCTCGCCGGTTCGGCCGCTCGCGTGGCAGGTGGCCGCGGCGGCTACTGCTTCACGCTGGGCGGCGCCATGGCCTGGCTGCTGCGCGAGCTCGGGTACGACGTCCGGCTGCACCCGGCGCGCGTGCAGGCCACGGAGGCCGCGGACGTGCCGCGTCCCGGCGTCCCCGAGGTGCCGGGCGACACCCCCGACCAGCCCAACCACCTGTGGCTCACCGTGCACGGGCTCGACGCCGTGCCGTGGCTGGTCGACGTGGGGCTCGGCGACGCTCTGCACGAGCCGGTCCCGTTGCGGGAGAGCACGTTCTGGCAGGGGCCGTTCCGCTACGCGCTGCGCCGGTCGTCGTCCGAGCTCGGACCGGGGTGGTGGCTCCAGCACGCCCCGGATATGTCGTTCGGCGGCGCGCACCTGGCCGACCCCGAGGTCGACGTCGAGCACTTCGCGGGCGCGCACGAACGGCTCGGGTCGTCGCCGGCGTCCGGGTTCGTGCGGCTCGTCTCGGCGCACCGGAGGCTGCCCGACCGGGTCGAGTCGCTGCGCGGGCGCACGCTCCGGGTGGTCGACGGCGCGGGCTCGCACCAGCGCGTGGTCGACTCGCCGCTCGAGTGGTGGGGCCTGCTCGGCGACGTCTTCGGGCTGCGCCTGGCGGACGTCGACGCGGCCGAGCGCGAGCAGCTGTGGGCGCGGGTCAGCGCCGACCACGAGGAGTGGGTCAGGCAGGGACCTCCGTCATGAGGACGTCGAGGTTGTGGAAGGTGGGCGGCCCGTCGCAGAGCTCGGCCATCTTCGCCGCGAACTCGCCGGTCTGCGGGTCCTCGGAGTTCTGCATCGCCAGCTCGTAGGAGCCGAACTCGACGATCGTCATGTAGTGGTTCGGACGGTCGCGGTCGGCGACGACCGTGATCCGTTGCGGCGCCTCGGGTCCGGGCGGCCCGGTGTGCTCCTCGCGGAACCGCTCGCTCATCTCGCGGATCTCGTCGGGACGGCTGCTGTCGTACTCGATGATCTGGACGAACCCGGCCACGGTGACCTCCTCGCTCACCCCTGCGCCTCGACGATGCTCCGACCGGCGGGCGGGTTCAAGAGACGAACCGGACGGTTCGGCGGGCGGTCGCCGTGGCCGTCGGTCAGCGGTCGGCGAGCCGGACGACGAAGCAGAGCCCTGACCACGCCGCGTCCACCGCGCACACCTTCACGTCGACGCGGCCGTGCGCCAGGCCGAACTCGCGCACCGAGTTGTCGTCGAGGTCCGTCGGCACGCCGCTGGACCGCTTGGGCCAGGCGACCCAGAGGCGGCCGGCGGTCGTCGTCCGGGCGTGCAGCGCCGGCCAGCGGGTGTCGAGCCGCCGGCGGTCGGGGGCGAAGGCCAGCACCACGTCGTAGGGGTCGCGGCCGGCACGGAAGTGCAGCGTGACGTCGTCCGGCAGGAGGCCGAGGTCGAACCTCGGCGGAGCGCCGTCGAGCAGGACGCGCGAGCCGGCCTTGATGCCGAGCTTGGTGGCGAGCGGGGTGCCGCTGTACCCGGTCGGGCTGCTCATGGTCGTCTCGCGCCCAGCCGCTCGGCGGCGAGGCGGGTGGCGGCCGCGCGGTCGGGCTTGCCGAGCGCCTTCTGCGGCAGGACGTCGACCGGCAGCACGTCGCGTGGGGCGGCGGCCGCGCCCAGACGGCTGGAAACGCTGTGCCGCAACGACTCCAGCGGCGGCGGCTCACCCACCACGAGCGCCACGACACGGTGGCCCCACTCGTCGTCCGGCACGCCCACCACGAGGCTCTCGGCCACGCCGGGCAGCTCGGCGAGCACCTGCTCCACCGCCTGCGGCGACACCTTGACGCCGCCCGTGACCAGCACGTCGTCGGCCCGGCCGTGGACGACGAGCCGTCCGTGCCGCACCTCGCCGACGTCGTCCGTGGTGAACCATCTCGTGGGGCCGTCGGTCTCGAAGGCGGTGCTGGTGGCGGAGCGGTAGCCCCGAGCCACGACCGGACCACCGAGCCGGACCCGGTCGCCGACCTCGACCTGCACTCCGTCGAGCGGGATCCCGTCGTAGACGCAGCCGCCGCAGGTCTCGCTCATGCCGTAGGTGGTGACGACACGGACGCCGGCGGCGTCGGCGCGGTCGAGCAGGCTGGGCGTGGCCGCTGCCCCGCCGAGAAGCACGGCGTCGAGCCGGGTGAGCGCCTCGAGCGCAGGGCCGCCGTCCTGCAGGACGCGCACGAGCTGGGTCGGGACGAGCGCGGTGTACGCGCGGTCGGACGACTCGGCAAGCTCCGTTGCGGCAGCGGCGAAGGCGCTCAGGTCGAAGCCGTCGCGCAGGTCGAGCCGCAGCGGTTCGGTGCCGGCCACCACGGACCGCACCAGCACCTGAACGCCGGCGACGTGGTGCGGTGCCAACGCGAGGAGCCAGCGACCCGCGCCGCCCAGCCGCTCGTGGGTTGCGGTGGCCGACGCGACGAGCGCCGAGGCCTGCAGCAGAGCGCCTTTGGGCCTCCCGGTCGACCCGGACGTGGCGACCACGACCGCGGTCGGGTCGACGTCGTCGTCCTCGTGAGGGAGGAGCGGCGTGCCGGCGCCGAGCGCCTCGAGCGTGGCCGTCGCCGTGCCGTCGTGGGCGACCGGCAGCACCGCGTCGCCGGTGCCGTCGAGCGCGGACCGCAGCAGCGCGAGCGCCTCGGCCGTGGGCGTCGCCGCCAGGTCGACGGCGGTCAGCAGGCGGGGCACGCCGTCAGCCTAGGTCAGCCGGCCGGCCCGTCGACGTTCACCGTGGGGACGCCGCTGCCGCAGCGGACGACGACCGCCTGGCTGGTCTCGTCGCCCGGGTTGAGCTCGCGGTGAACCGCGAACGCCGGCACGTGCAGGAAGTCACCCGGACCGGCCTCGACCGCTTCGCCGCCGCCCGGCCCGGACTCCAGCCGCATCCGCCCGCGCACCACGTAGAGCGTCGTCTCGTGGTCGCCGTGGCGGTGCCAACCCGACGTGGTGCCGGGCTCGGTGTCGACCGTGCCGCTCCACATCCCGGCGACGTCCAGCCCGACCCGGCGGGTCATGCCCGGCGTGGGGTCGGCGTCCGCCAGCTCGTCGGAGCGCACGAGGGACACAGGCAAGGCGCTGCGGTCGTCGGTCACGCCGCCAGCCTGCCGCCAGGACCTCAGAAGTACCAGGGGAAGGGCGACCAGTCGGGGTCGCGCTTCTCGAGGAACGCGTCGCGCCCCTCCACCGCCTCGTCCGTCATGTAGGCGAGCCGAGTCGCCTCGCCGGCGAAGACCTGCTGGCCGACCATGCCGTCGTCCGTGAGGTTGAAGGCGAACTTCAGCATGCGCTGCGCGGTCGGGCTCTTGGCGTTGATCTCCCGTCCCCACTGCAGCGCAACGGTTTCGAGCTCGGCGTGGTCGACGACCTCGTTCACGGCACCCATGCGCTGCATCGTCTCGGCGTCGTAGGTGCGACCGAGGAAGAAGATCTCTCGCGCGGCCTTCTGCCCGACCATCTTGGCCAGGTAGGCCGAGCCGTAGCCGCCGTCGAACGACCCGACGTCGGCGTCGGTCTGCTTGAAGCGGGCGTGCTCGCGGCTCGCGATCGTCAGGTCGCACACCACGTGCAGGCTGTGCCCGCCGCCGGCCGCCCACCCCGGGACGACGGCAACGACGACCTTGGGCATGGTGCGGATCAGCCGCTGCACCTCCAGGACGTGCAGCCGCCCGCCGGCCGCCTTCACCCGGGCCGCGTCGACGGTGTCGGCGGTCTCGCCGTCCGCGTACTGGTAGCCGCTGCGGCCGCGGATCCGCTGGTCCCCCCCGCTGCAGAACGCCCACCCGCCGTCGCGCGGGCTCGGGCCGTTGCCGGTGAGCAGCACGCACCCGACGTCCGGCGTCATGCGGGCGTGGTCGAGCGCGCGGTACAGCTCGTCGACCGTGTGCGGGCGGAAGGCGTTGCGCACCTCGGGCCGGTCGAAGGCGATGCGCACCGTGCCGACGTCGCGACCGTCCTCGACCGCGCGGTGGTAGGTGATGTCGGTGAAGTCGAAGCCGTCGACCTCGCGCCAGGACGACGGGTCGAAGATCTCGCTGACGGGCTGGCTGCTCACCTGCGCGAGGATACGGGGGTGCCCCCGACCGACCTGCCCAGCCTCGACGAGCTGCGCGCCGCCGCCCGCGTCGTGTCCCTGCCGATGCGGGTGCCGTTCCGCGGGGTCACGACCCGCGAAGCCCTGCTGCTGCAGGGACCGCACGGCTGGGGCGAGTTCTCACCGTTCCTCGAGTACGCGGACGACGAAGCCGCGCGCTGGCTGCGGTCGGCCGTCGCGTGCGGCTGGCAGGCCCTGCCCGACCCCGTGCGCGACGCCGTGCCCGTCAACGCGACCGTCCCGGCCGTCGCGGCCGGCGAGGTGGCCGCGGTGCTCCAGCGGTTCGACGGCTGCACCACGGCCAAGGTCAAGGTCGCCGAGGCCGGCCAGTCGCTCGACGACGACCTGGCCCGGGTGGCCGAGGTCCGCGCGGTCATGGGACCAGGCGCCGCGATCCGCGTCGACGCCAACGGCGCCTGGTCCGTCGACGACGCCGTGCGCGCCCTCACCGCGCTGAGCCGCCACGGCCTCGAGTACGCCGAGCAGCCGTGCGCCACCCTGCTCGAGCTCGCGTCGGTGCGGCAGGCCCTCGCGCAGTCCGGCGTCGACGTCGCGATCGCGGCCGACGAGAGCATCCGCAAGGCCGACGACCCGCTGCGGGTGGCCGCCACCGGCAGCGCCGACGTCGTTGTGCTGAAGGTCGCCCCGCTCGGCGGCGTGCGGGCCGCCCTCGACGTCGCCGAGGTCTGCGGGTTGCCGGTCGTCGTGTCGTCGGCGCTCGACACCTCGGTCGGCATCGCCGCCGGCGTCGCCCTCGCCGCCGCGCTGCCGCAGCTGCCGTACGCCTGCGGCCTCGGGACCGTCGGCCTCCTCGCCCAGGACGTCGCCACCGACCCCCTGCGCCCGACCGGCGGCCGCATCACCACCGGGCGGGCCAGCTCCGTCGTCCCCGACCGGCTGGACGACGTCGCCGCGCCGCCCGACCGCGAGCGCTGGTGGCTCGACCGCCTCGCCCGCTGCCACGAGGTGCTGGCGACCGGACGCTGAGCGGCGGGTATCACGCGCCGTCCGCGGCGCTCTTCTCCGGCGAGGACGCCGCGCCGCGGCGCGCCCGCCCGCCGGAGGTCCCCCATGAGCACCGCGACCGTCGCCACCCGCCGTCCCGCCGCCTGGTCGGACGTCGCCGACCGCACGCCGGTGCTGCGCCTCGACACCAAGGTCGTCGCGGCCTCGTACGCCCGGCTCGCGGCGGTGCTGCCCGGCGTCCGGCTGCACTACGCCGTCAAGGCCAACCCGGCGCGCGAGGTGCTCAGCACGCTGGCCGGGCTCGGCTGCCGCTGGGACGTCGCCAGCCCCGGGGAGATCGACGCCGTCCTGCGCGCCGGTGGCAGCACCGAGCAGATGTCGTACGGCAACACGGTCAAGCTCGCGGGCGACATCGCGTACGCGCACGCCGTGGGGGTCACGCGCTTCACGTTCGACGCCCCGGGCGAGCTGGCCAAGCTGACCGAGCACGCACCGGGCAGCACGGTGATGGTGCGGCTGACGACGTCCGGCGCGGGCGCGGACTGGGCGCTGCGCGGCAAGTTCGGCTGCCCTGCCCACGAGGCCGAGGCGCTGCTCGAGCAGGCGGTGCGGGCCGGGCACCGGGTCGGGGTCGCCTTTCACGTCGGCAGCCAGCAGCGCGACCCGCACGCGTGGGACGAGCCGCTGGCCACCACCGCCCGGCTGCGCGCCGGGGTGCGAGCGCTCGGCACCGACCTGGCGGTCGTGGACCTCGGCGGCGGCCTCCCGGCCGACCTGCTGGAGCCGACCCCGAGCGCCACCCGGTACGGGCGCGCCATCACCGCCGCGCTCGCCCGTCACCTCGGCCCGGGGCGGCCGGAGGTGATGGCCGAGCCGGGGCGCTCGCTGGTCGCGGACGCCGGCACCCTCGACACCGAGGTCGTCCTGGTGAGCGACCGCGCGGGCACCCGCTGGGTGTACCTGGACGCCGGGGTGTTCACCGGGCTGGTCGAGACCGTCGGCGAGGCGATCCGGTACCGCGTCGAGGTGCTGCGCGACGGGCGGCCGCTCGGTGGCCCGACCCTGCCCGTCGTCCTGGCCGGTCCGACCTGCGACAGCCTCGACGTCCTGTACGCCGAGCACCGGTACGCCCTGCCCGCCGACCTGCGTCCCGGCGACCGGCTGCGGCTGCACGCCACCGGCGCCTACACGGCGTCGTACTCGACGGTGGGGTTCAACGGGTTCGCGCCGCTGCGCCAGGAGTTCCGATGACGTCCCCGACCTTCCGGGCCGCCCTCGGGTCGTCGAGCCTGCGCGGCCTGCTCGTCGCGCACAGCGCGGGCACCGCCGCCCAGCTCGCGCTGACCCTCGCCGTCGGCGTCGAGGTGCTGCACCGGACGACGTCCGGGATCTGGGTCTCGGCCGCGCTGGCCCTGGGGTTCGCGCCCTACGCGGTGCTCTCCGGGCTGGCGGGCGCGCTCGCCGACCGCTGGTCGGCGCCGGCCGTGATCGGCGGCTCGGTGCTGCTGCGCTGCGTGTCCTGCACCGCGGTCACCGTCGCGCTGGTCGCCGGCTGGTCGACACCGGTGCTGGTGGTGCTGGCGGGCGTCACCGCGGTGTGCGCGACGCCCTCGTACCCGGCGCTCGCCGCCGCGACGCCCCAGTGCGTCACCCCGCCGCAGCTGCCCGCCGCCAACGCGCTGGTCACGGCGGCCGAGAACGTCGTGTGGGTCGCCGGTCCGGGCCTGCTCGGGCTGCTGCTGCTCGTCGGCCGGTCGACCGCGCTCGTCACCGCGGTGTCGAGCGCCGCCTTCGGCATGGCGGCCGTGGCGGCGCTGCGGGTGCGGCTGCAGCGGCGGCACCGCGCGCCGTCGTCCTGGTGGGGAGCACTGGGGCAAGGGCTGCGCGCCGTGTACGCCGACCGCGCCGTGCGCGTGCCCATGTCGGTCGCGGTCGTCGACAACTTCCTCTACGGGTTCCTGCTGGTGTCGGTGCTGCTCACCGCGGCGGCCTCGCCGGGCCTGGTGAACGGGGCGCTCACGGTCGGCGCGCTCGCCGCTCTCACCGTCGTGAACCGGTGCGCCGGCGCGCAGCGGTCGCGGGTCGTGCTGGTGCTGGTGATGACGGGGCTGTGCGCGAGCGTCGCGGCCTTCGCGCTGGTGGGGTCGGCCGCACCGGCCGTCGCGCTGCTGGCGGTCGCCGGCGCGGGGACGATGGTGGCCGAGGTCGTCGCGGTGACGATGCTGCAGCGGGCCGCGTCGCCCGACGTCCTGGCGCGCGTGTTCGGCGTCTTCGACCAGGTCAACGTCGGCGCCATCGCCCTGGGGTCGTTGGTGGCCGGGCAGCTGTCGGCCGCGGTCGGGTCGGGACCGGCGGCGCTCGCGGTCGGGGGTGCGTGCCTGCTGACGACCTGGCTGGCGCTCGGCGCGGGACCGGTGGGCACCCAGCTCGCCCGTCGCGTGCGTGGCCTGGGTGGAGGTGCGGCAGGATCGGCGGTGTGAACCCGTCCACCGCCTGCGCCACCGTGCTCGTCGACGAGCTGGTGCGTCACGGCGTGCGCGAGGCGGTGCTGTGCCCGGGCTCGCGGTCGGCGCCGCTGGCCTTCGCGCTGCACGCGGCGGACGGCGCCGGCCGGCTGCGGCTGCACGTGCGCACCGACGAGCGGGCCGCAGCGTTCCTGGCACTGGGGCTGGCGAAGGCCGCGGGTGTGCCGGTCCCCGTCGTGACGACGTCCGGGACGGCGGTCGCGAACCTGCACCCCGCGGTGCTGGAGGCCTCCCACGCGGGCGTCCCGCTGCTGCTGCTCACCGCCGACCGCCCGCCCGAGCTGCGCGGCACGGGCGCCAACCAGACCACGCGGCAGGTGGGGATCTTCGGCACCGCGACCCGCTGGGACCACGACCTCGGCACGCCCGACCACCGCCCCGGGCAGGTGGCGTCGTGGCGCTCCACCGCCTCGCGCGCGGTGCTCGCGGCCGTCGGCCGGGGTGGCCCCGCAGGGCCGGTGCACCTCGACCTGCCCTTCCGCGAACCACTCGTTCCCACCGACGACGGCGACCTCGACGAGCCGCTCGACGGCCGCCCGGGGGGCGCGCCGTGGACGTCCGCACCCGTCACCGGCGTTGCGGCAGAAGCGATCCAGGACGACGGGCGGCGTACGCTGGTGGTGGTCGGCGACCTGCCGACCGGCCCGGTCGACCACGGTGACGCCGCCGCCGATCTCGCGGCACGCCACGGGTGGCCGCTCGTGGCCGAGCCGTCGTCCGGTGGTGCGCGGTCCCGGTCGCTGCCGCACGCGTCTTTGCTGCTCGGCTGCGAGAGCTGGCTCGACGCGCACCGGCCCGAGCGCGTCGTCCTCGTCGGCCGGGTGACGCTGCAGCGCGGCGTCGCGCGCCTGCTGGCCCACCCCGGCACGGACGTCGACCTCGTGGCACCCGCCGGTCCGTGGCCCGACCCCGGCGCCCGGGTGCGGTCGGTGCTCCCCCTCGAGGCGCTGGACGCCGGCCGGGCGGGTGCCGTGCGCGCGGCGGCGCCGACGTCGTGGGCGAGCGCGTGGCACGACGCGGCGCAGTCGCTGGTCGAACCGGTGGGCGCGGCGGTCGGCGCGAGCTGGCCCTCAGGACCGGCTGCAGCGCAACGGATCTGGGGCTCGCTGCCCGCAGGCGCTCAGGTGTTCGTGGGCTCGTCGAACCCGGTGCGCGACCTCGACGTCGCGACGGCCGGGCGCGGCCCTCGCGTCCTGGCGAACCGCGGCCTGGCCGGCATCGACGGCTGCCTGTCGACGGCGAGCGGGCTGGCCCTGGCGACGTCCGCGCCGACGTACGCGCTGGTCGGCGACCTGACGTTCCTGCACGACCTCGGCGGGCTCGTCGTCGGGCCGCACGAGCCGCGCCCCGACCTCACGGTCGTGGTGGTCAACGACGACGGCGGGGGCATCTTCTCGACCCTCGAGCCGGGCGGGGACGAGCACGCCGGCGCCTTCGAGCGCGTCTTCGGCACGCCGCACGGCGCGGACCTGGGGTCGCTGGTGCGCGGGGTCGCCGCGCGCCACGTGCTCGCCGAGACCCCGGAGGCCCTCGACGCGGCCGTGTGCGTTGCGCCGCAAGGGATCACGGTCGTCGAGGTGCCGGTCGACCGCACCGGCACCCGGGCCCTCCACACCTCCCTGCGAGATCTGGCGACCGCCACCCTCACGTCCTGACCCCCGGGGCGGCGGGCGCGGGCTCGGCCGTGACGACGACCTTGCCGGCAGCGTTGCGGGATGCCACGGCGTCGTGTGCCGACGCGACGTCCGCCAGGCCGTACTCGGCGTCGTCGACGAGCGGCGTGACCTGCCCGCGGTCGACCAGCTCGGCCACCCGACGCAGGATCTCGCCGTGGTGCGCCTTGCCCTCGCCGGTCAGCAGCGGCAGCAGGGTGAAGACGCCGGAGTACGACGCCCCGCGGAAGCTCAACGGTGCCAGGCTGTGGGTGCCCCAGCCGAGCACGCTCACCACGCGGCCCGTGTGACGGCGCACCGCCAGGAAGGAGTCGTCGAGCGTCTTCCCGCCGACGGTGTCGAGCACGACGTCGAAACCGACGCCGCCCGTGGCGCTCGCGACGTACTCCTCGACCGAGGACGTCGTGCGGTCGACCGGCTCGGCACCCAGCGCCCGGATCGTGTCCAGGCTGCGCGGCGATCCGGTGGCGTGGACTGTCGCACCAGCGGCGAGAGCCAGCTGGACGGCGACGTGGCCCACCCCGCCCGCGCCGCCGTGCACCAGGACCGCGTCGCCCGGGCCGACCTGGCCCCGGTCGACGAGCGCCTCCCACGCGGTGACGGCCACCAAAGGCAGCGCAGCGGCTTGCCGCAGAGCCAACCGCCGGGGTGCCCTCGCCAGCAGGTCGGCGTCCGCGACCGCGTACTCGGCGAGCGACCCCGGGATGCCGCCGACGCCGCCGGCCATGCCGTACACCGCGTCGCCGACCGAGAGCTCGCGGACTCCGGGACCGGTCTCGACGACGGTGCCGGCCAGGTCGATCCCGAGCACGGCGGGGACGGACACCTGCGCGTGCGCAGCGGCGCCGGCTGCGATCTTGAGGTCGAGCGGGTTGACACCGCTGGCGACCACGCGCACCAGCACCTCGCCCGGCCCGGGCGTCGGCCGGGGCAGGTCGCGAGACACCAGGTCGGCACCCAGCTGCTCGAGGACCATCGCGCGCATGGTGGCCATGTCAGCGCACCCCTGCCGTCAGCCGCGGCGCAGCCTCGACCGCAGTCTCGACCGGTGAGCCCTGGCGGTGGCGACGGCGCGGCAGGCCGACCGCGGCCACGACGGCGGTGGCCACCATGACCCACGCCAGGACGCCGAGGACGCTGCTGGTCGCCGCTGCGAAGTCGGCGCGGACGAAGCCCGGGACGGCGCCGGCGGCACGGTGCCCGTCCAGCTGGGCGATGCTGTCCGCCAGGCGGTGCGCGGCACCGGACGGGACGCCCTGCTCCTCCAGGGAGCTCGCCAGGCCGCTGCGCAGGCGGTCCAGCAGGATCGCGGCCGTGATCGCCAGGCCCACGCCGGAGCCGAAGTTGCGCACGGTCTGCGTCATGCCCGTCGCCTGCCCGTAGGCCGCCGGGTCGGAGTGCACGAGCGCGTCGGTGTTCGCCTGCCCGATCACCAGCCCCAGGCCCGCTCCGACGAGCACGATGAACGCGACCTGCGGGCCGACGGCCAGGGTGGTCACGTGGGCCGCCCAGCCGTGCAGGCCGACCGCCGCGAGCACCGAGCCCAGCACCACGGGCCGACGGACCCCGCCACGGTCGAGCATCCGTCCACCGACCTGGGCCGCCACCACGAACCCGGCGAAGAAGTACAGCAGCAGCAGGCTGGCCTGGGCGGGGGTGCGTCCCAGGGCGATCTGGCCGTACTCGCTCGTCACGAGGAAGAGGGGGATGAAGACGACCATGGCGCCGAACAGGACGACGTTGTCGACGGCGAAGGCCCGGTCGCGGTAGGCGCGCAGGTCGACTAGGGGCTCGGCTGCCCGCAGCTCGACCGCGGCGAACGCGGCGAGCAGCGCAGCGCCGACGGCGAGCGCGGTGGCCGTCAGCGGGCTGCCCCAGCCCCACGTGCCGCTCTGCTGCAGGCCGACCACGACGGTCGCCACGCCGGGGACGAGCAGGAGCAGGCCGCGGACGTCGAGCGGGGCCGGCCGCCGTTCGTCCCGGATCTCGGCCCGGGCCACCAGGACCAGGGCGACGACCGCCACGGGGACGTTGATCCAGAAGATCGACCGCCAGGTCCAGGCGGTGAGGAAGCCGCCGACCGACGGCCCGACCGCCGTGAGAGCGCCGGCGATGCCGAAGAACATGGCCAGGGTGCGGCCACGGTGGGTGGCGTCCGAGGCGCCGACGACGACCGCGAGCGCGGCCGGGTACATCAGTGCGCCGCCCGCGCCCTGGAGGGCGCGGAAGGTGACGAGCCACGCCTCGGCCCCGGCGCCTGTGGGGGCGAGCCCGCAGAGCGCGGACGCCACGGCGAAGGTGACGACGCCGAGCGTGACGGTCCGGCGGGCGCCGAGGGTGTCGGCCAGCTTGCCGCCGAAGGCGAACAGCGCGGCCATCGCGACCAGGTAGGCGTTGACGGCCCAGTGGAGCCCGGCGCTCGTCAGGCCGAGGTCGGCCTGGATGCGCGGGGCGGCGACCGACACGATGGTCTGGTCGATGAATGTCATGGCGACGGCGAAGACCATCGCGGTGAGGGCGACGGTGCGGCGTCCGGTGGTGGTCATGGGGTGCTCCTCCTGTGGTGGAACGGTCACCACGACGGTCGCGCCGCACGAGCGGCAGCAGTAGGCGGGTCGCGCCTGGGCACCTACAACCGGGGCTTGTGGAGGGCTAGCATCCGGGCATGCCGCTGAGCGGGCACGTGCCCGACCTGTCCGCGATCGAGGTGCTGCTCGCGGTGGCGCGCACGGGCAGCCTCAACGCCGCCGCGGCCGAGGTCGGGGTGAGCCAGCAGGCCGTCTCGGCGCGCGTGCGGTCGATCGAGGCGCAGACCGGGGTGGTGCTGGTCCGCCGGGGACCCCGCGGGTCGCAGCTCACGGACGACGGCGTGGTCGTGGTCGAGTGGGCCACCCGCCTGCTCAACGTGGCCACGCAGTTCGACGCCGGTCTCGCCGCGCTGCGCGAGGACCACCGCAGCCGGCTGCGCGTCAGCGCCAGCCTCACCGTCGCCGAGCAGCTGCTCCCGGGCTGGCTGGTCTCCTTCCACCGCTCCGGTCCGCCGGGTCGTCGGCCCGAGCTGGAGCTCACCGCGGTCAACAGCGAGACGGTGGTCGCCCACGTGGAGGACGGCCGGGCAGACCTCGGCTTCGTCGAGGGACCGCGGGTCCCGGCGGGGCTGAGCAGCCGCGTCGTCGCGCACGACGAGCTGGTCCTGGTCGTGGCACCCACGCACCCGTGGGCCCGCCGGCGCCAGCCGCTGCCCGCCGCCGAGCTGGCCACCTGCTCGCTGGTCACGCGCGAGCACGGGTCGGGCACGCGCGACGCCCTGGACGCCGCCCTGCGGCGGGCCGTCGGCCCCGACCACGAGCCGGCCGAGCCGGCGCTGTCCCTGTCGACGGCCACGGCCATCCGGTCGGCGGTGGCCGCGGGCGCCGCTCCCGCCGTCCTGAGCTCGCTGGCCGTCCGCGACGACACGAGCCGGGGCCTGCTGGTGCGGGTGCCGGTCGAGGACCTCGACATGCGCCGCGACCTCAGGGCGGTCTGGCTCGGCGGGCGCCAGCCACCGGCTGGCGCGGCGCGCGACCTGATCGGGCACATCGCCGGGTACCAGTCGGCCTTGTAGCCCACCAAGCGCGAGGTCGGTACCGCCGTCGCTCCCGCCCCAGCACGGTGGTCCTCATGACCACCCTCCTCGAGCGCCCCCACCGCCACCCCCGCGCTGCGCACCCCGTCGTCCGGCGCGCCACCCCCAACCTGTTCGCGATCAGCTTCGGGCTGGCCGGCCTGGCCCAGGCGTGGGCCGACGGCACGGAGGTCGCGGGCGCCCCTGCCGTCGTCGCCGACGTGCTCTGGCTGGTCACCGGCGCGGTCTGGCTGACCACCCTCGTCGTGTACGGGCGCTCGCTGCTGCGCACCGGCCGCTGGCGGACCGAGCTCTCCGACCACGTCTTCGGGCCGTTCGTCAGCGTCCCCGCGATCGTCGGGATGCTCCTCGCCGGCGGCCTCAGGCCGCACCTTCCGGTCCCGGCCCTGGCCCTGTACGTCGGGTCCGTCGTCGCGGCACTGGTGCTCGGGGGACACCTGCTCGCCGTGTGGGCGCTGGACGACTCGCCCTCCACCCACTGGCACCCCGGCTACTACCTGCCCTCGGTCGGTGCGCCCCTGGTGGCGGCGACCGAGGCGGCCGGCTTCGGGCACCCGGACCTCGCCCGGCTCCTGCTCGGCACCGGGGTGGTGAGCTGGCTGCTGGTCGGGGGCGTCCTGCTGCACCACCTCGTCGGTCAGGAGCGGCTCCCGGCGGCGCTGCTGCCGACCATGGCGATCCTGCTGGCCCCACCAGTCGTCTGCGGCAACGCCTGGTTCGCCGTCAACGGCGGCCGTGCGGACACGGTGGCGTTGGCCCTCGCGGGGTACGCGCTCCTCATGGTCGTGACGCAGCTGGGCCTCGTGCCCGCCTACCGGACCGTGCCGTTCGGACCGGGCTGGTGGTCGTTCTCGTTCCCGTGGGCGGCGGCTGTCGGCAACGCGCTGACGTGGTTGGTCGCCGAGCACGTGGACCACCGACGGGTGTGGGCGTACGTGCTGCTCGCGGCGCTGTCCGCCTTCGTCGGTCTGCTGGCGGTCAGGACCGTCGACGCCCTCGTCCACCACCGCTTCCTGCCGGCACCCGTGGCCGACGGGCAGCTCGCGTCAGCGGTGGTGCGACAAACCTCGTAGCACCGCCACGCGGCCCCGCTCGCCGGACGCCCAGCACGCGCCGTCTCGCGTGCACTCGACGCTGTCGAGGCTCGTGGTGTCGAACGCCGTCCAGTGCCGCCCGCCGTCGCGCGAGACGTCCGAGCCGGTCGGGCCGACCGCGACGACCGACGCGCGGGACCGCGGCAGCCAGGCCGAGCCCGAGCGGTAGCCGCCCAGGTCGCCGCCCTGCGCCCAACGCCGTCCGCCGTCCTTCGAGTAGGCCGACGCCTTCGTGCCGACGGTGGGCGCGGTGAAGTCACCGCCCACGGCGACGAGCTCGCGGGTGTGCCGGACGGCGAGCGAGAAGATCCCGCCGGCCTCGCTGCTGGGCACCGGGGTGGTGGCGGCCGTCCAGGTGCGCCCGCGGTCGCGGCTGTGCAGCACGCGCGACTGCGCGCCGCCGCCGGTGGCGATCCAGGCGTCCGAGCGCCCGGCGGTCACGAGGCAGGTGCCGCTGGCGGCGAAGCCGAACTCGCCGGGGAGGGCGTCCGGCATGCCGGCCGGGTCGACGACGCTCCACGAGCGCCCGCCGTTGCTGGTGGCGATCACCCGGAACTTCCCGTCGACCGGGTCGCTCATCGCCAGGCCGTGCTGGTCGTCCCAGAAGCTCATGCAGTCGTAGAAGGCGTTCTCGTCCGGGTTGGCGAAGCCCTGGTGCCAGGAGTGCCCGCCGTCCGACGTCCGGTAGATGCGCGAGTCACCGCCGGGGCCGATCGACAGGATGACCGCGCGGTGCGCGTCGAAGGCCTCGATGTCGCGGAACTCCAGGGTCGCGGTGTCGCCACCGGGGGAGACGTCGTCCCACGTGCGGCCGCCGTCGTCGGTGCGCAGCACCGTGCCGAGGCTGCCCGACACCCACGCGACGTCGCGGTTGACCGGCGCCAGGCCGCGGAACCGCGCGGTCGTGCCGGTCGGAGCCGTGTCCTGCCACCGCAGCTGCTGGTCGCCGTGGCCGCGGCCGTGCGCGGACGCGACCTCGGCGCCGAGCAGCGGGGCCGGGACGGCGAGCGCCGAGGCGGTCGCGACGAGGGTGAGCGGGCGGAGGACGGATCGGCCGGTCATGGCAGGGCAACCTACCCAGCCCGTCGGCGTCAGACCAGACCCAGCGTCGCGAGCACCCGGGGCCACGCGAGCGCACCCAGCGCGGCGTCGGCCTCCGGCGTGCCGCCGTGGTCGTAGAGCTCGGACGGCGGCACCGCGGGCTCGCCGGGGAAGCGCACGCGGTGACCGGCGGCCGGGTGGGTGACGACCTCGACCGGACGGCTGGCCGCGACCCGCACCGACTCGAGCTCGCGGGCGTGCGCGACGCCGTCCCACATGTGGTCGTCGCCGCCGCCGACCAGCAGCAGGTCGGCCGCCGCCGCACCGACGTCGATCCGTGCCGCGTCGGTGCGGGCCGGGTCGAGCAGGAGCGAGCGGCGGTAGATCTCGATGTTGGCGACCGGGGCCGGGCCCGGCTCCCACGTCTCGTCGTAGGTGACGAACGGGAGCGGCCGGCCCTGCCAGGTCCACGACGAGCGGTACGGGTAGGTCTCGCCGTCGGCGCCGGGTCCGACGTTGGCCCACACCACGTGGGTCGGGGCGAGGGCCACGACGGCGTCGAGCCGGTCGCAGACGACGGACGTCGCGAGGGCGAGCTCGGCTCCCTTGGACAGCCCGATCGCGCCGACCCGTACCCCAGGTGCCCTCTGCCGCAACAGGTCCACCGCGCTGACGAGCGTCTCGAGCGGCACCTCGCAGATGCCGGGCGGCTGGTCGGGGCCGCCGAACCACTGCAGCGCCAGGGCGAGCGCGCCCTGGTCGGCGAGCAGCTGCGCCCGGCCGACCTCGAGCCGGCCGCTCGACCCGGACAGCACCACGACCGCGGCGCGGGGCGGGCCGTCCGGTTCGAGGAGCAGCCCGTGCACACCGGGCCCGACCGGCTGGGCCTCGGTCATGACCGGTTCAGCGCGTCCCGCATCGGCACCAGCTTGGCGTCGGACTCGGCGAGCTCGGCCTCGGGGTCGGAGCCGGCGACGATGCCGCAGCCGGCGAGCAGCCGCACCCGGTGCCGGTCGGACGGGTCGAGCTCGGCGCAGCGCAACGCGATGCCCCACTCGCCGTCGCCCCTGCCGTCGGTCCAGCCGACCGGCCCGGCGTAGCGACCGCGGTCCATGCCCTCGAGCTCGCGGATCAGCTCGATCGCGGCGGCGGTGGGGGTGCCGCCGACCGCGGCCGTGGGGTGCAGCGCGGCCGCGAGCGCGAGCGAGGTGGCGCCGTCGGCGAGCACACCGGCCACGTCGGTGGCCAGGTGCATGACGTTGGGCAGGTGCAGGACGAAGGGTGCCTCCGGCACGTTCATGGACGTGCAGTGCGGCGACAGCGCCTCGGCCAGCGACCGGACGGCGTACTCATGCTCCTCGAGGTCCTTGCTCGAGCGCGCCAGCGAGCCGGCCAGCGCGAGGTCGTGCTCGTCGTCGCCGGTGCGCCGGATCGTCCCGGCCAGCACGCGGGAGTGCACCAGCCCGCGCTCGAGCCGCACCAGCAGCTCGGGCGTCGCGCCGACGAGGCCGTCGACCGAGAAGGTCCAGCAGCCGGGGTAGCGGTCGGCCAGGCCGCGCAGCAGCCAGCGCGGGTCGACGGGCGCGCTCGTGCGGGCCTCGAGGTCGCGCGCGAGCACCACCTTGTCGAGGTCGCCGGCGCCGATCCGCTCGACGGCCCGCGCCACGACGAGCTCCCAGTCGGCGCCCGACATCGTGCCGTCGGCGTAGGTCACCTCGCCGGGCGCGGACGCCTCGTGCTGCGCGAGCTCAGCCGCCGCCGGCAGGACTCCTTGTGCCGCAACGGTCGTGACCCACCAGCGGTGGCCGCGCCGTCCGACCACGACGGCGGGCACGACGAGGACGCTCTGCCGTCCCGAGCGCGCGTCGAACGCGAACGACCCGAACGCCACCGCGCCCGAGCCGGGGACGTCGACCTCGTCGCGGACGACGGCGTGCGCGAGCATCTCGCCCCACCAGGCCTGCGCGTCGTCGAAGCGGTCGTCGCCCGACGCCTCGAACCGCGCGGCCTCGCCCCACCCGACGAGGCCCTCGCCGCGACGCACCCACGAGAACGCGGGCTCGTCGGGCAGCAGGTCCAGCAACGGGCCCGGGTCGGCGACCGGGACCGTCCGGACGACGAGCGGGGCCGCGGCGGCGGACGGGGCGACGGTCACGTCGTCCAGCGTAGGTCGGCCCCTGGCCACCCCGCCCATCGGGTGCGGGAGGATGAGCGGGTGAGCCGAGCCCACCTGGACAAGCGCCCCGACGAGGTCGCGGCGATGTTCGACACCGTCGCCGACCGGTACGACCTGACCAACGACGTGCTGTCGCTCGGCCAGGACCGGCTGTGGCGCCGCGCGGTGCTGCGGGCCCTCGACGCGCGTCCCGGCGAGCGGGTGCTCGACCTGGCGGCGGGCACCGGCACCAGCAGCGAGCCGTTCGCCGACGGGCGCGTCGAGGTCGTGCCGGCCGACTTCTCGCTCGGCATGCTGCGCGTCGGCAAGCGCCGTCGTCCGGACCTGCCGTTCACCGCCGGCGACGCCACCCGGCTGCCGTTCGCCGACGCCGCCTTCGACGCCGTCACGATCTCGTTCGGCCTGCGCAACGTCGTCGACCCGGACGCCGGCCTGCGCGAGCTGCTGCGCGTGACGCGTCCGGGTGGCCGGCTGCTCGTGTGCGAGTTCAGCCACCCGGTGTGGGCGCCGTTCCGCACCGTCTACGTCAACTACCTGATGCGCGCGCTGCCGCCGGTGGCCCGCAAGGTCAGCTCGAACCCCGAGTCCTACGTCTACCTCGCCGAGTCGATCCGCGCCTGGCCCGACCAGCAGGCGCTCGCCGAGCGGCTGCAGGGCGCCGGCTGGGGCGACGTCGCCTGGCGCGACCTCAGCGGCGGGATCGTCGCGCTGCACCGCGCCACCCGCCCCGCCTGACCCACCGCTCGGGATGCGGGCGGGCCGCACCCGGACTTCACTGGACGACGACCGACGACGTCTGGTGAAGGAGAGCGCGATGGGCAACGACGACAAGCTCCAGAACACCGGTGAGGACCTGCGCGGCAAGGCCAAGGAGGCCGCGGGCAAGCTCACCGACGACGAGGAGCTCGAGGCGCAGGGCAAGGGCGACCAGGCCAAGGCCGACCTGAAGCAGGCCGGCGAGAAGGTCAAGGACGCCTTCAAGCACTGAGGCGCCCGGCCCCGAGGGGCTGCTCCGCACCGTGACCGGCACGCTCCGCCCGGAGGGTGCCGGTCACCGTGCGCCGGGCGAGGAGCGTAGAGTGCCGACCGCGCTCGTGAAGGTTTTCACGAGCGCACCCGCGGGGTCTCGCCACCCGCTCCGACAGGTAAGGCCCGCCTTATCTCGGAGCCGCGTGGCGCCGCCCTAGGATGCTCGACGAACGACCACGGACCACAGAGGGGAGCGAGGCGGCGTGAACCCCTACATCCCGATCCTCGTCCTGTTCGCGATCGGCGCCGGATTCGCGGTGTTCTCGATCGGGGCGGGCTCGGCTGCCGGGCCCAAGCGCTACAACCGCGCCAAGCTCGACGCGTACGAGTGCGGCATCGAGCCGTCGCCGCACGCGGCCGGCGGCGGGCGCTTCCCGGTCAAGTACTACCTGACCGCCATGCTCTTCATCATCTTCGACATCGAGTCGGTGTTCCTGTTCCCGTTCGCGGTGGGGTTCAACCGCCTCGGGGTGTTCGCCCTCGTCGAGATGGTGCTGTTCATCCTCACCGTGTTCATCGCGTACGCCTACGTGTGGCGCCGCGGCGGACTGGACTGGGACTGAGGTCTTCATGGGTATCGAGGAGAAGCTGCCCGCCGGCTTCCTGCTGACGACGGTCGAGGGCCTCGCCGGCTACATGCGCAAGAGCTCGGTCTGGCCGGCGACGTTCGGCCTGGCCTGCTGCGCCATCGAGATGATGGCCGTCGGCACGCCCGACTACGACATCGCGCGCTTCGGCATGGAGCGCTTCAGCGCCACGCCGCGCCAGGCCGACCTGATGATCGTCGCGGGTCGCGTGAGCCAGAAGATGGCGCCCGTCGTCCGCCAGGTCTACGACCAGATGCCCGAGCCCAAGTGGGTCATCTCGATGGGCGTCTGCGCGAGCAGCGGCGGCATGTTCAACAACTACGCGATCGTGCAGGGCGTCGACCACATCATCCCGGTCGACATCTACCTGCCGGGCTGCCCGCCGCGCCCGCAGATGCTGCTGAACGCGATCATCGAGCTGCACCACCAGATCCAGAACACGCCGCTGGGCGTCAACCGGGCCGAAGCCGCGCGCGCCGCCGAGGCCGCCGCGCTGCGGTCGACCCCCACCGAGCACATGCACGGGCTGCTGCGATGAGCGGCGACAAGGGCGCCGAGCAGACCAAGCCCGACGCCGTCGTGGCGCAGGAGGCCGCGCCGACGACGTCCGAGGTCGCGACCACCGGCGGCGAGGCCGAGCTGGTCGACGTCCGCACCGGGATGTTCGGCATCCACGGCAGCGGTGACACGTCCGGCTACGGCGGGCTGGTGCGCGCCGTGTCGTTCGGCGCGCCCGCCACCCGCCCGTTGGAGGGCTGGTTCGAGGGCGCGGCCACCGACCTGGCCGCCGCGCTCGAGGACGACGGCACCTCCTTCGACGAGGCGGTCGAGAAGGTCGTCGTCGAGCACGGCGAGCTGACCCTGCACGTGCGGCGCGACGCGCTGCCCGCCGTGGCCCGCGCGCTGCGCGACGAGCCCGGCCTGCGGTTCGAGATCTGCTCCGGCGTCAGCGGTGTGCACTACCCGCAGGACGCCGGTCGCGAGCTGCGCGCGGTCTACCACCTGCTCTCGCTGACCCACGGCGGCCGCCGCGTTCGCGTCGAGGTCAGCTGCCCGGACGACGACCGGCGCATCCCGTCGGTGGTCGAGGTGTGGCCCGGCAACGACTGGCACGAGCGCGAGACCTGGGACATGTTCGGCATCGTCTTCGAGGGCCACCCGGCGCTGACCCGGATCCTCATGCCCGACGACTGGCCCGGCCACCCGCAGCGCAAGGACTACCCCCTCGGCGGCATCCCCGTCGAGTACAAGGGCGCGCAGATCCCGCCGCCCGACGAGCGGAGGTCGTACAGCTGATGAGCGACCAGACCATCGACCAGACCGTCGAGCAGGACCCCTACGGCCTCACCGACTCCGAGGGACCGTCCAAGGGCGGCGCCGTGTTCAACGCGGCCGGCGGCGACTGGGACGACGTCGCCGAGGAGGCCGCGCAGCTCGGCGAGGAGCGGATCGTCGTCAACATGGGGCCGCAGCACCCCTCGACGCACGGCGTGCTCCGGCTGATCCTCGAGATCGACGGCGAGAGCGTGACCGAGGCCCGGGCCGGCATCGGCTACCTGCACACGGGCATCGAGAAGAACATGGAGTTCCGCACCTGGACCCAGGGCGTGACCTTCTGCACCCGCATGGACTACCTGACGCCGATGTTCCAGGAGACGGCGTATTGCCTCGGCGTCGAGCGGCTGCTCGGCATCACCGACCAGGTGCCCGAGCGGGCCTCGATCATCCGCGTGCTGATGATGGAGCTCACCCGGATCTCCTCGCACCTGGTCGCCACCGCCACCGGCGGCATGGAGATGGGCGCGACGACGGTCATGACCGTCGGCTTCCGCGAGCGCGAGCGCGTCCTGAAGGTGATCGAGAACATCACCGGCCTGCGCATGAACAACGCGTACGTCCGCCCCGGCGGCGTGGCGCAGGACCTCCCGCCCGGCGCGATCGACCTGATCCGCGACATGGTGCCGGCGGTGCGCCGTGGCCTCGGCGAGCTCGAGGCCCTGCTGCTCGAGAACCCGGTGCTCAAGGGCCGCACGGTCGACGTCGGCTACCTCGACCTCACCGGCTGCGTGGCGCTCGGCATCACCGGCCCGATCCTGCGCTCGACCGGTCTGCCGCACGACCTGCGCAAGTCCGACCCGTACTGCGGGTACGAGACCTACGACTTCGAGGTCATGACGCGCGACACCTGCGACGCCTACGGCCGCCTGTGCATCCGGCTCGACGAGTGCTACGAGTCGCTGTCGATCATCGAGCAGACCGCCGACCGGCTGCAGGCCACGCCGGGCCCGGTCATGGTCGACGACAAGAAGATCGCCTGGCCCGCGCAGCTGGCCATCGGCTCGGACGGCATGGGCAACAGCCTCGACCACATCAAGCAGATCATGGGCACCTCGATGGAGGCCCTGATCCACCACTTCAAGCTGGTCACCGAGGGCTTCCGGGTGCCGGCCGGCCAGGTCTACCAGGCGGTCGAGTCGCCCAAGGGCGAGCTCGGCGTCCACCTGGTCAGCGACGGCGGCACGCGCCCGTACCGCGCGCACTTCCGCGACCCGAGCTTCAACAACCTGCAGGCCACGGCCGCGATGTGCGAGGGCGGCCAGCTGGCCGACGTCATCGTCGCCGTCGCGTCGATCGACCCGGTGATGGGAGGGGTGGACCGCTGATGCCGGCCGAGTACCAGGCGACGTTCGTCGCCGCCGAGGGTGCCGACACCTACCCGGACGACGTCCGCGAGCGGCTCGAGGCCGACGCGGCGCTCGTGGTCGCGCGCTACCCGCAGAAGCGCTCGGCCCTGCTGCCGCTGCTGCACCTGGTGCAGTCCGAGGAAGGCTACGTCAGCCAGCGCGGCGTCGAGCTGTGCGCGCGGCTGCTCGACCTCACCACCGCCGAGGTGGCGGGCGTCGCGACGTTCTACACGCAGTACAAGCGCCACCCCAACGGCACCTACACCGTCGGCGTCTGCACCAACACGCTCTGCGCGATCATGGGCGGCGACCAGATCTTCGACGCCCTGAGCGACCACCTCGACGTCGGCCACGACGAGACGACGGACGACGGCGCGATCACCCTCGAGCGGGTCGAGTGCAACGCGGCGTGCGACTTCGCCCCGGTGGTGATGGTCAACTGGGAGTTCTTCGACCAGCAGACGCCGAGCTCGGCGCGCGACCTCGTCGACAAGCTGCGCGCCGGCGAGGCCGTGGCCCCCACCCGCGGCCCGTCGCGCGTGTGCACCTTCAAGCAGGTCTCCCGCGTGCTCGCCGGCTTCCCCGACGGCCTGGCCGACGAGGGCGTCGGCGCGGCGGGTCCCTCGCTCGAGGGCCTGAAGCTGGCGCGCGAGAAGGGCTGGACGGCTCCGTCGTCCGACAGCTCGGGCTCCAGCGCGCCGGCCGAGCAGGTCGCGGCCGAGCACGTGGCGGCGCCCGGCGCCCCCAGCTCGAGCGACGCCGCGGCGGCCGAGGGCGCGCAGGGCGCGGCCTCGACGTCCCCGGCCAAGAACGCCCGCAAGTCCACGACGAAGAAGACCGCGGCGCGCAAGAAGCCCGCCGAGCCGGCCGCGGACAAGGAGGACTGAGCATGGCCCCCACCACGCTCACCCCGATCCTCACCGAGTTCTGGGACGCCGAGCAGTCCTGGAGCCTGCAGACCTACGAGGCGCACGACGGCTACTCGGCGCTGCGCACCGCGCTGGGCATGTCGCAGGGCGACCTGATCCAGCGGGTCAAGGACTCCGGCCTGCGCGGCCGCGGCGGCGCCGGCTTCCCCACCGGCATGAAGTGGGGCTTCCTGCCCCCGCCGGACGGCGGACCCCGCTACCTCGTCGTCAACGCCGACGAGTCCGAGCCGGGCACCTGCAAGGACATCCCGCTGATGATGGCGGCGCCCCACTTCCTGGTCGAGGGCGTCGCGATCACGTCGTTCGCCATCGGCTGCGACCACGCGTTCATCTACCTGCGCGGCGAGGTCGTGCACGTCTACCGCCGCCTGATGCGCGCGGTGGAGGAGGCCTACGCCAAGGGCTTCCTCGGAAAGAACATCCTCGGCTCGGGCTTCGACCTCGACGTCACCGTGCACGCCGGCGCCGGCGCGTACATCTGCGGCGAGGAGACCGCGCTGCTCGACTCGCTCGAGGGCCGGCGCGGCCAGCCGCGGCTCAAGCCGCCGTTCCCCGCGGTCGCGGGCCTGTACGCGCGCCCGACCGTCGTCAACAACGTCGAGTCGATCGCCAGCGTCCCGGCCATCATCAGCAAGGGCGCCGACTGGTTCAGCTCGATGGGCACCGAGAAGTCCACGGGCTTCGGGCTGTTCAGCCTGTCCGGCCACGTCAAGCGTCCCGGCCAGTACGAGGCGCCGCTCGGCATCACGCTGCGCGAGCTGCTCGACATGGCCGGCGGCATGCGCAGCGCCGAGCACCCGCTGAAGTTCTGGACGCCGGGCGGCTCGTCGACGCCGATCTTCACCGCCGAGCACCTCGACGTCCCCCTGGACTTCGAGTCCGTGGCGAAGGCCGGCTCGATGCTCGGCACGCGCGCGCTGCAGATCTTCGACGACACCACGTGCGTCGTGCGCGCCGTCGACCGCTGGATCGACTTCTACGCCCACGAGTCCTGCGGCAAGTGCACGCCGTGCCGCGAGGGCAACTACTGGATGAAGCAGGTGCTGCACCGGCTCGAGCACGGCCAGGGCACCGAGGCCGACCTCGACAAGCTGCTCGACATCTGCGACAACATCCTCGGTCGCTCGTTCTGCGCCCTGGGCGACGGCGCCACCAGCCCGGTGACGTCGAGCATCCAGTACTTCCGCGACGAGTACCTGCGCCACCTGCCGTCGGCCGACAACCCGCACGGCGGCTGCCCGTTCGACCCCGCGGCGTCCGCCCTGTTCGCACCCGAGGTGATCGCAGCACCATGACCGTCACCACTCCCACCGGTGGCCAGCCGGCGACCCGCGACGACCACGTGCGCGTGGTCATCGACGGCGCGGACGTCGAGGTGCCCAAGGGCACGCTCGTCATCCGCGCGGCCGAGCAGATCGGCGTGCAGATCCCGCGGTTCTGCGACCACCCGCTGCTCGAGCCCGTCGGCGCCTGCCGCCAGTGCCTCGTCGAGGTGCAGACCCCCGGCCCGGACGGCGAGCTGCGGGCGATGCCGAAGCCGCAGGCCTCGTGCACGCTGGCCGTCAGCGAGGGCATGGTCGTCAAGACCCAGCGCACCTCGCCGGTGGCCGACAAGGCCCAGCACGGCGTGATGGAGCTGCTGCTCATCAACCACCCGCTCGACTGCCCGGTGTGCGACAAGGGCGGCGAGTGCCCCCTGCAGAACCAGGCGCTGTCGAACGGCCGCGGCGAGTCGCGCTTCACCGACGTCAAGCGCACCTTCCCCAAGCCGGTCAACATCAGCAGCCAGGTGCTGCTCGACCGCGACCGCTGCGTCCTGTGCGCGCGCTGCACCCGGTTCAGCAAGCAGGTCGCGGGCGACCCGTTCATCGAGCTGGTCGAGCGCGGGGCGCTGCAGCAGGTCGGCATCTACGCCAAGCAGCCGTTCGAGAGCTACTTCAGCGGCAACACCGTGCAGATCTGCCCGGTGGGCGCCCTGACCGGTGCGGCGTACCGGTTCCGCAGCCGTCCGTTCGACCTCGTCTCGACGCCGAGCGTCTGCGAGCACTGCGCCTCGGGCTGCGCGATCCGCGTCGACAGCCGGCGCGGCGTCGTCCTTCGCCGGATGGCCGGCGACGACCCGCAGGTCAACGAGGAGTGGAACTGCGACAAGGGCCGCTGGGCCTTCCAGTACGCCACCACCGACCGGCTCACCCACCCGCTGGTGCGCGACGCCGACACCGGTGAGCTGCGCGTCGCGTCCTGGCCCGAGGCGATCACCGTCGCGGCGCAGGGGCTGGCCGCGGCACGCGCCGCCCGCGGCGTCGGCGTCCTGACCGGCGGCCGCGTCACGCACGAGGACGCCTACGCCTACGCCAAGTTCGCGCGCGTCGCGCTCGGCACCAACGACGTCGACTTCCGCGCGCGCCCGCACTCGGCCGAGGAGGCCGACTTCCTGGCCCACGCCGTGGCCGGCGCCTGGGTCGGCGCCGAGGGCGTCGACTACGCCGAGCTCGAGGCCGCGCCGGCCGTGCTGCTCGTCGGGTTCGAGCCCGAGGAGGAGTCGCCGATCGTCTTCCTGCGGCTGCGCAAGGCCGTGCGCCGTCACGGCCAGCAGGTCGTGTCGGTCGCCAGCTGGGCCTCGCGCGGGCTCGAGAAGCTCGACGGCCGGCTCGTGCCGGCCGGCCCGGGCACCGAGGCCGAGGTCGTCGACGCGATCGCGCAGGGCGCCGACGAGGTCTCCGCCACCACGCAGCTGCTGCGCACCAACGGGTCCGTGATCCTGGTCGGCGAGCGCCTGGCCACCGTGCCCGGCGCGCTGTCGGCGGTGCTGCGGCTGGCCGACACCACCGGCGCCCGGCTGGCCTGGGCGCTCGGCTGCGCCGGCGAGCGCGGCGCCGTCTTCTTC
>NZ_BAAGXY010000006.1:0-13902 GCF_054779595.1 Angustibacter peucedani | reverse complement strand
CGACCGCGGCGACCGTCCGGCGCGCGGCGCGCGCACGGACCGGCCGACCCGCGGCGCCCGCACCGACGCCCCCGCCGAGACCGCTGCCGCCGCCCCGGCCGAGGCCGCCGGCACCAGTGGAACGGAGGGCTGACGCATGCTGATCCCCCGTCGCGTCAAGCACCGCAAGCAGCACCACCCGAAGCGTTCGGGCGCTGCCAAGGGCGGCACCACGATCGCCTTCGGCGACTTCGGCATCCAGGCTCTCGAGCCCGCCTACGTCACCAACCGGCAGATCGAGTCCGCGCGTATCGCCATGACCCGGCACATCAAGCGTGGCGGCAAGGTCTGGATCAACATCTACCCGGACCGCCCGCTCACCAAGAAGCCGGCCGAGACCCGCATGGGTTCCGGCAAGGGCTCGCCGGAGTGGTGGATCGCGAACGTCAAGCCCGGACGCGTGATGTTCGAGCTGTCCGGCGTCCCGGAGCCGATCGCCCGCGAGGCGATGCTGCGGGCCATGCACAAGCTCCCGATGAAGTGCCGCTTCGTGCGGCGTGAAGGTGGTGACCTCTGATGGCGGTGGGTTCCAAGGACCTCACGAGCTCGGCCCTGGCCGAGATGACGGAGGAGCGCCTCGCCGAGGAGCTGCGCAAGGCCAAGGAGGAGCTGTTCAACCTCCGGTTCCAGTCGGCCACCGGCCAGCTCGAGAGCCACGGCCGGCTGCGCGCCGTCCGTCGTGACATCGCGCGGATCTACACGGTCCTGCGCGAGTACGAGCTCGGCATCCGGACCCGTCAGGAGGGCCAGGCATGAGCGAGACCACGAGCAAGAAGGACACCGTGAGCACCAGCGAGCAGGGCGACCGCGCGTACCGCAAGACGCGCCGCGGCTACGTCGTCAGCGACAAGATGGACAAGACCGTCGTCGTCGAGGTCGAGGACCGCGTCAAGCACGCGCTGTACGGCAAGGTCCTGCGGCGCAGCAGCAAGGTCAAGGCCCACGACGAGGAGAACTCGGCGGGGCGCGGCGACCGCGTGCTGATCATGGAGACCCGCCCGCTGTCGGCCACCAAGCGCTGGCGCGTCGTGGAGATCCTCGAGAAGGCCAAGTAGTACACCAGACCAGTTCCGCAAGGCTCGCCGAGCGCGAGAACCAGCGCGACGACAGGAGTGACCAGTGATCCAGCAGGAGTCGCGACTCAAGGTCGCCGACAACACGGGTGCCAAGCAGATCCTCTGCATCCGCGTCCTCGGCGGCTCGGGTCGGCGCTACGCGGGTATCGGCGACGTCATCGTCGCCACCGTGAAGGACGCCATCCCCGGTGGGAACGTCAAGAAGGGTGACGTCGTCAAGGCCGTCATCGTGCGCACCGTCAAGGAGCGCCGGCGGCCGGACGGCTCGTACATCCGGTTCGACGAGAACGCCGCGGTGATCCTCCGTGGTGACGGCGACCCGCGCGGTACCCGCATCTTCGGGCCGGTCGGCCGGGAGCTGCGCGACAAGAAGTTCATGAAGATCGTGTCGCTGGCGCCGGAGGTGCTCTGACCATGGCGAAGATGAAGATCAAGAAGGGTGACCTCGTCGAGGTCATCACGGGTCGCTCGCAGAAGAACGGCGGCGACCGCGGCAAGCAGGGCAAGGTCATCAGCGTCGACGTCGAGCGCCAGCGCGTGCTCGTCGAGGGCGTGCGCCAGGTCAAGCGCCACACCAAGGTCGGCTCCACCGGCCGCGGCGCCAAGACCGGCGGGATCATCACCCAGGAGGCCGCGCTGCACATCAGCAACGTCATGCTGGTCGACCCCGAGACCAAGAAGCGCACCCGTGTCGGGTACCGCACCGAGACCGTCGAGCGCGACGGCCGCGAGCGCACCGTCCGCGTGCGCGTGGCCAAGCGGTCGGGGAAGGACGTCTGATGAGCACCGCCACCACCGAGGCGCGCGCGCTGCCGCGGCTGAAGCAGAAGTACCGCGGCGAGGTCATGGCCTCGCTCACCGAGCAGTTCGGCTACGCCAACGTCATGCAGGTGCCGGGCGTCGTCAAGGTCGTCGTCAACATGGGTGTCGGCGAGGCCGCCCGCGACTCGAAGCTGATCGAGGGCGCCGTCCGCGACCTGACCGCCATCACCGGCCAGAAGCCCGTGGTCACCAAGGCCCGCAAGTCCATCGCGCAGTTCAAGCTGCGCGAGGGCATGCCGATCGGCGCGCACACCACGCTGCGCGGCGACCGCATGTGGGAGTTCCTGGACCGCCTGGTCTCGATCGGCCTGCCGCGCATCCGCGACTTCCGCGGCCTGTCGCCCAAGCAGTTCGACGGCAACGGCAACTACACCTTCGGTCTCAACGAGCAGTCGATGTTCCACGAGATCGACCAGGACCGCATCGACCGCGTCCGCGGCATGGACATCACGGTCGTGACCACCGCGACCAACGACGACGAGGGCCGCGCTCTGCTCAAGAGCCTCGGCTTCCCGTTCAAGGAGAACTGACGTGGCCAAGACGTCCCTGATCAACAAGGCCGCGCGCACGCCCAAGTTCAAGGTGCGCGGCTACACCCGGTGCCAGCGGTGCGGCCGTCCGCACTCCGTGTACCGCAAGTTCGGCCTGTGCCGCGTCTGCCTTCGCGAGATGGCGCATCGCGGCGAGCTGCCGGGCGTCACCAAGAGCAGCTGGTAACCACTACGCCGCAGGTCCCGGGCCGCACGGTCCGTGAAACCACGGTGAGGAAGGGCAGGAGAGCCCGATGACCATGACCGACCCCATCGCAGACATGCTCACGCGTCTGCGCAACGCGAACTCGGCGTACCACGACAGCGTGGCCATGCCGTTCAGCAAGCTGAAGTCCCACATCGCGGAGATCCTCGAGGCCGAGGGGTACATCTCCTCCTGGGCCGTCGAGGACGCCGAGGTGGGCAAGAAGCTCGTGATCGAGCTGAAGTACGGCCCCAGCCGCGAGCGCTCGATCGCCGGCATCCGCCGCGTGTCGAAGCCCGGTCTGCGGGTCTACGCCAAGTCCACCAACCTGCCCCGCGTGCTGGGCGGCCTGGGCGTCGCGATCCTGTCGACGTCGTCCGGCCTGCTCACCGACAAGCAGGCTCAGAGCAAGGGCGTGGGTGGGGAAGTCCTCGCCTACGTCTGGTGAGGGAGGAGAACTAGATGTCGCGCATCGGACGACTCCCCGTCACCGTGCCCTCCGGCGTGGAGGTGACGATCGACGGCCAGAGCGTGCAGGTCAAGGGCCCCAAGGGCGCCCTGCAGCACATCGTGGCCACCCCGATCGCCGTCGCCCTGGAGGACGGCTCGATCAACGTCACCCGACCGGACGACGAGCGCCGCAACCGCTCGCTGCACGGCCTGACGCGCACGCTCATCGCCAACATGGTCGAGGGCGTCACCAACGGCTACGAGAAGAAGCTCGAGATCGTCGGCACCGGTTACCGCGTGGTGGCCAAGGGCTCCGACCTCGAGTTCGCGCTCGGCTACAGCCACCCCATCACCGTCAAGGCGCCCGAGGGCATCAGCTTCGCGACGGACGGCCCGCTGCGCCTGTCGGTGCAGGGCATCGACAAGCAGCTGGTCGGCGAGGTCGCCGCGAACATCCGCAAGCTGCGCAAGCCCGACCCGTACAAGGGCAAGGGCGTGCGGTACGCCGGCGAGCACATCCGCCGCAAGGTCGGAAAGGCTGGTAAGTAAGCCATGGCCATCACCGTGAAGCGGGCCAAGGGCAAGGTGGCCGCGCGCGGCCGCCGCCACCTGCGCGTCCGCAAGAAGATCTCGGGCACGACCGCGCGTCCGCGCCTGGTCGTCACCCGCTCCGCCCGGCACGTGTTCGTGCAGGTCGTCGACGACGTCCAGGGCCGCACGCTCGTGTCGGCCTCGACGATGGAGGCCGACCTGCGCGCGCTCG
The DNA here is from genome assembly GCF_054779595.1 of Angustibacter peucedani. Lineage (NCBI taxonomy): Bacteria > Bacillati > Actinomycetota > Actinomycetes > Kineosporiales > Kineosporiaceae > Angustibacter > Angustibacter peucedani. Next base: position 10,017 of record NZ_BAAGXY010000006.1, on the reverse strand, counting down.
AGGGCGACAAGACCGCCAAGGCCCGCAAGGTCGGCGAGCTCGTCGCCGCGCGTGCCAAGGACGCCGGCGTCGACGCTGTCGTCTTCGACCGGGGCGGCAACAAGTACCACGGTCGGGTCGCGGCCATCGCCGACGGCGCCCGCGAGGGTGGGCTGTCGCTGTGACGAGCTCCCACCGCACCTCCGTAGTCGCAGAGAAGAGGAACGTCTGATGCCTGGACCCCAGCGCCGTGGAACCGGTGCCGGTGCCGGCGGCAACGACCGTCGTGACCGCCGCGACGGTGGTCGCGGCGGCCGTGACGCGGCCGAGAAGAACGTCTACGTCGAGCGCGTCGTGACCATCAACCGCGTGGCCAAGGTCGTCAAGGGCGGCCGCCGCTTCAGCTTCACCGCCCTCGTGGTGGTGGGTGACGGCGACGGCACCGTCGGCGTCGGCTACGGCAAGGCCAAGGAGGTGCCCGCGGCGATCGCGAAGGGCGTCGAGGAGGCCAAGAAGGCCTTCTTCAAGGTCCCGCGGATCCAGGGCACCATCCCGCACCCCATCACGGGCGAGGAGGCCGCGGGCGTCGTCCTGCTGCGTCCGGCGGCTCCGGGTACCGGGGTCATCGCCGGTGGTCCGGTGCGCGCCGTCCTGGAGTGCGCCGGCATCCACGACGTCCTGAGCAAGTCGCTCGGGTCGGACAACGCCATCAACATCGTCCACGCGACGGTGGCCGCGCTCAAGGGCCTCGAGCGCCCGGAGGCCGTCGCCGCCCGTCGTGGTCTGCCCCTCGAGCACGTGGCCCCGGCCGCGATGCTGCGGGCGCGGGCCGCCGGGGCTGGTGCGTGATGGCGCGGCTCAAGGTGACCCAGACCCGCTCGGAGATCGGCGGGAAGAAGAACCAGAGGGAGACCCTGCGCACGCTGGGTCTCAAGCGGATCGGTGACGTCGTCGTCAAGGAGGACCGTCCCGAGATCCGCGGCATGGTCGCGACGGTGCGTCACCTCGTGACCTTCGAGGAGGTCGACTGACATGGCCAAGGACACCACGCTGAAGGTGCACCACCTGCGCCCGGCGCCCGGGGCCAAGACCGCCAAGACCCGCGTGGGTCGCGGTGAGGGCAGCAAGGGCAAGACCGCCGGTCGCGGCACCAAGGGCACGAAGGCGCGCTACCAGGTGCCCGAGCGCTTCGAGGGCGGCCAGACGCCGCTGCACATGCGGCTGCCGAAGCTGCGCGGCTTCAAGAACCCGTTCCGCGTCGAGCACCAGGTGGTCAACCTCGACCGCCTCGGCGAGCTCTTCCCGGACGGCGGCGACGTGAGCGTCGACGAGCTCGTCGCCAAGGGCGCCGTGCGCAAGGGCCAGCCCGTCAAGGTGCTCGGCACCGGCGACATCGCGGTGGCCGTCAACGTCACGGCGCACAAGTTCTCGGCCACGGCGAAGGACAAGATCGCCGCTGCCGGGGGCACCACCACCGAGATCTGATCTCAGCCCTGCCGAGCCCGTGACCCGGGCTCACCGGTGACACCCCGGACCCCGCAGCAGCCGGGATCCGGGGTGTTATCGTCCGTAGGCCTGTTCGACGGGCCGCCGACGCCGCCACCGCGGTTCACCAGGAGGATTCGTGCTCACCGCGTTCGCACGGGCATTCCGCACGCCTGACCTGCGCAAGAAGATCTTCTTCACGATCGCGATCATGGCGCTGTTCCGGCTGGGCTCGCTCCTGCCGACCCCGGGCATCTCCTACCCCGCGGTGCAGCAGTGCATCGAGGCCACCAAGGACAACTCGCTGCTCGGCCTGGTCAACACCTTCAGCGGCGGCGCGCTGCTGCAGCTGTCGGTCTTCGCGCTCGGGATCATGCCGTACATCACGGCGAGCATCATCATCCAGCTGCTGACGGTGGTCATCCCGCGCTTCGAGGAGCTGAAGAAGGAGGGTCAGCAGGGCACCACCAAGCTGACCCAGTACACCCGCTACCTGACCATCGGCCTGGCCGTGCTGCAGTCGACGACCCTGGTGTCGGTCGCGCGCGCGACGCCCAGCCCGCTGTTCCCCGGCTGCTCCGCCGACCTGGTGCCCAGCAACTCGCTGACCACGATCCTCATCATGGTCGCCACCATGACCGCCGGCACCGGCCTGATCATGTGGCTGGGCGAGCTGATCACCGACAAGGGCATCGGCAACGGCATGTCGCTGCTGATCTTCACCCAGATCGCAGCGACCTTCCCGACCGCGCTGTGGGCCATCAAGGCCGCCAAGGGCTGGAGCGTCTTCGCCCTGGTGATCCTCATCGGCCTGGTCATCGTGGCCGCGGTCGTGTTCGTCGAGCAGTCCCAGCGCCGGGTGCCGGTGCAGTACGCCAAGCGCATGATCGGGCGCCGCCAGTACGGCGGCACCAGCACCTACATCCCGATCAAGGTCAACCAGGCCGGCGTCATCCCGGTCATCTTCGCGTCGTCCCTGATGTACCTGCCGGCGCTGGTCGCGCAGTTCCAGAGCAACAAGAACGCCGGTTGGGTGGTCTGGATCGAGCGCTACCTGGCGCGCGGCGACCACCCGCTCTACATGATCTCGTACTTCGTGCTCATCGTGTTCTTCACGTACTTCTACGTGGCCATCACGTTCAACCCGGACGAGATCGCCGACAACATGAAGAAGTACGGCGGCTTCATCCCAGGGATCCGGGCCGGGCGACCCACGGCCGAGTACCTGGACTACATCCTCACCCGCATCACCCTGCCGGGTGCCCTGTACCTGGGCGTGCTCTCGATGATCCCGCTCGTCGCGCTCTCGCTGGTGAACGCCGGGAACAACTTCCCGTTCGGCGGCACCTCGATCCTGATCATCGTCGGGGTCGGTCTCGAGACCGTGAAGCAGATCGAGAGCCAGCTCCAGCAGCGTCACTACGAAGGGTTCCTCCGCTGATGCGTCTGGTCATCCTCGGCCCGCCCGGTGCGGGCAAGGGCACGCAGGCCGCGCGGCTCGCCGCGCACTACGGCATCCCGGCCGTCTCCACCGGCGACATCTTCCGGCAGAACATCAAGGACCAGACCGAGCTGGGCCAGCAGGTGCAGCACATCCTGGACGCCGGCGGGTACGTCAGCGACGACATCACCAACGCGATGGTGCGCGACCGGCTGGGCCAGGACGACGCCGCGGGCGGCTTCCTGCTGGACGGCTACCCGCGCACCCGCGCCCAGGTCGACGAGCTCGACGCGATCCTGGCCGAGAACGGCACCGCGCTGGACGTCGTCGCCGAGCTGACGGTCGACCGCGAGGAGATCGTGGCCCGGCTGCTCAAGCGGGCGCAGACCGACGGCCGCACGGACGACACCGAGGACGTCATCCGCACCCGCCAGCAGATCTACGTCGACGAGACCGCCCCGCTGGTCGAGGTCTACCGCGAGCGCGGGCTGCTGGTCGCCGTCGACGGGCTCGGCGAGGTCGAGCAGGTCACCGGCCGGCTGGTCGAGGCCCTCGACGGCGCGCTGCACGAGCGCGCCTGACCGAGGCCCTCGTGCTCAACCGCGACCGGATCCAGTACAAGACGCCCGACCAGGTCCGCGCCATGCGCCGGGCCGGCGTGGTCGTGGGCGAGACGCTCGAGCTGCTGCGCCGCACCGCCGCGCCCGGGGTCAGCACCGGCGAGCTCGACGCGCTGGCCGAGCGCACCATCCGCGGCGCCGGCGCGACGCCGAGCTTCCTGGGCTACGGCCACCCGCCGTTCCCGGGCACGGTGTGCATCTCGGTCAACGACGAGATCGTGCACGGCGTCCCGGGCTCGCGCGTCCTGGCCGAGGGCGACCTGGTCTCGATCGACTGCGGCGCGATCGTCGAGGGCTGGCACGGCGACTCGGCGCTGAGCGTCGTCGTCGGCGCACCGGCCGACGAGGGCGACCTCGCGCTGCTGGCGGTCACCGAGCAGGCCATGTGGCACGGCATCGCCGCGCTCGCGGTGGGCGACCGGCTGCACGCCGTCGGCGCGGCGGTCGAGGACCACGTGCGCTCGTTCGACCACGCCTACGGCATCGTCGAGGAGTACGTCGGGCACGGCATCGGCACCGAGATGCACCAGGACCCGCAGGTGCCCAACTACCGCGTGCGCGACAAGGGCGTGCGGGTGCGTCCGGGCCTGGTCGTGGCGGTCGAGCCGATGCTCACCCGCGGCTCGGCGCAGACGCGCGTGCTGGCCGACGACTGGACCGTCGCCACGCTCGACGGCTCGCGGGCCGCGCACTTCGAGCACACCGTCGCCGTCAGCGACGAGGGCCTGTGGGTGCTGACCGCGCTGGACGGCGGCCAGGCGCAGCTCGAGGCGCTCGGCGCGCCGTTCGCCCCGCTCGGCTGACCCACGCCGCTCGATCAGCGTGTAGCGTCGAGCCGCATGGGAAACCTCGCGCTCGGGCCGTTCCTGGCGGCCGCCGGCCTGCTGGTGCTCGCCGGCCTGCCCAAGCTGCGCGACCCGCTGCCGCTGGTGCGGGCCCTGCGCTCGGTCGCTCTCCCGGGTGGTCCCGCGCTCGTGCGGGCCGCCGCGGCCGCCGAGGTCGTCGTCGGCACGGCCGCGGTCGTGGTCCCGGGCCGCGTCACCGGGGCCCTGGTGGCGGCTGCCTACCTGGTCTTCAGCGGCTTCGTCGCCCTCGCCCTCGCGCGCGGCGGCGTGCTCGCCTCGTGCGGCTGCTTCGGGCGGGCCGACACCCCGCCCACCCGCTCGCACCTGCTGGTGACCGCGCTGCTCGCGGCCAGCGGGGTCGCGCTCGCGGTGGCGCCGTCGTCCCCCTGGACGTCGGCGGGCGAGCAGCCGGCGCAGGGCGCCACGCTGCTCGGGTACGCCGTGCTGGTCGGCGCCCTCGCCTACCTCGTCATCGCCGTCCTGCCCACGGTCACCCCGGCCGCGGTGCGCTCGGCGTCCGCCCCCCGGAGGAGCTAGCCCGTGCTCGTCGTCGTCGTGGCCGAGGCCGTCGCCATCGCCCTGCTCGCCCTGCTGGTGCTCGGGCTGCTGCGCAGCCACGCGCTGATCCTGCGTGCGCTGCACGAGCTCGGGGCCGGGCTGGACCTGGAGAAGGACGGCGCGACCGCGGGTGCCTCCAGCAGCCGCCCCGGGCCGGTCTCGGTCGACATCGAGAGCGGCGTGCAGCCCAACACCCGTCCCGAGACCGCCGCCGCCCCCGCTGTGGCTGGCACGACCCTGGACGGCGAGGAGGTCTCGATCCCGGTCGCCGGGGCCGGACGCCGCACGCTCGTCGCCTTCTTGTCCAGCGGCTGCTCGGTGTGCCAGACCTTCTGGTCGGAGTTCGCCACCGGACGGGTCGACGTCCCGGGGCAGGGCCGGCTGGTCGTCGTCACCAAGGGCGCCGAGGACGAGAGCGCGTCGCGGCTGCGCGAGCTGGCCGGCGGCTCGCTGGAGGTCGTGCAGTCGTCGGCCACCTGGACCGAGTACGGCGTGCCCGGCTCGCCGTACTTCGTCTACGTCGAGGACGGCGTCATCACCGGCGAGGGCTCGTCGACCACCTGGCCGCAGGTGCGCGACCTGATGCGCCAGGCCGTGGGCGACGCCGCCGAGGCCCGCCGCGCCGCGGGCCGCAGCGGACCCGGCACGATCGGCGCCGTGGGGCCGCTGGCCGGCGGCCTGCCCGCGCCGAACGACGACCTGGTCGACGTCGCGCGCGCCGACCGCGAGCTGCTGGGGGCCGGGATCAGCCCGGGGCACCCGAGCCTGTACGCCGACCTCAGCCCGACGGACGCCGAGCCGGCGCCGCACCAGCACCCGTCCGAGGGGCACACCCACCCGTGAGCCCCGTGAGCCCTGCCACCACCGCGCTCGTCGTCGGGCTGCCGCTGGCCGTCGTGGCGGCGCTGCGCTCGACCTGGTCACCTTGAGGGGAGTCGATGCTGTCGAGCATCAGCCCGCTCGGTGAGCGGGCACGCCGTGCCCGGTGGGGGCTGACCGTCGCCGCCTACCTCGTCGGGTCAGTGCTGGGCGGTGCCGCCGTCGGGGTGGCGACCGCGCTGCTGGGATCCCTCGTGCCGTCGTCCGTGCGGACGTCGCCCGCCACCGCGGTGGTCGTGGGCGCCGCGGTGCTCGCCGGCCTGGTGCTGGACGTCCGGGCGCGCGGCGGGGGACTGCCCTCGTGGCGCCGGCAGGTCGACGAGGCGTGGCTCGCGCGCTACCGCGGCTGGGTCTACGGGCTGGGCTTCGGGCTGCAGCTCGGCGCCGGGGTGCTCACGATCGTGACGAGCTCGACGGTGTACGCGCTGCTCCTGCTCTCGGCGTGGTCCGGCCACGTCGGCGTCGGGCTGGTGCTGGGCGTGGTCTTCGGCCTGGCCCGGGCGCTGCCCGTGCTGGCGCTGCACGACGCGCACGCGCCGGCCGACCTGCACCGGTTCTTCGGCCGGCTGGACAGATGGGGGCCGCCGGTCGACCGGTTGGCCCGGGGCTCGTCGCTCGCGGTGGCGGTCGTCGCCGCCGGTGCAGCGTGGACAGGGTGGAGCTGAGATGGTGCAGAGCAGGTACGGCCTGGCGGTCGCCGCCGGCACGGGCAGCTCGGGCTGGGAGACCCGGATCACCCGCCGGGAGCCGCACGCTCCCGACGAGGTGACGCACCCGGTGCTGCACGCGTGCACGCGGGCCATGCCCGCCGAGCGCGGCGACTTCGGCTCGGGCGCCATCGCGCTGCTCGGGGCCGAGGACGTCTTCGTCTCGCTGATCGAGTACGGCTCCGAGGTCGCCGACCAGGGGCTGTTCGAGGTGCAGGGGCGCCCCACCGTGCGGCCGTCGCACTTCGGCGTCAACCGGCTGGTGCGCGCCTACCCGGGCATGAGCGCCGCTCAGTACTTCTACTCCGAGGGCGGCCGGGCGTTCTGCCTGTTCGTCGTGATCGGCGCGCACTCGCGCCGGATGGCCCTGGTGCCCCGCGCCGAGCAGCTCGTCCGGTCCGTGCGCGTCACCGACCGACGGACCATGCTGCGACAGGGAGCGATGCCATGACCACGCTGCAGGAGGCCACGACCGCCTCGACGATCGCCACGCGCGTCGTCGACCGCGTCGCGCGCGGTCTGGGGCGGTTCAGCCGCCGCGGGTTCCTCGTGCAGACCGCCGTGGTCGGCTCGGCGCTCGCGGTCGACCCCAAGGGCTACGTGCTGACCCCGCAGACGGCGGCCTCGACGGTCTGCGGTCCGGCCGCCTCGTGCGCCGCCGGGTACACCGTCATGTGCTGCACCATCAACAAGGGCGTCAACGGCTGCCCGCCCGGCACCTTCGCGGCCGGCTGGTGGAAGGCCGCCGACTCCTCGTGGTGCGGCGGCGGCTACCGGTACATCGTCGACTGCAACGCCAGCTGCTCGGACTGCACCTCAGGGTGCTCGGACGACCACATCTGCAACAGCTCGTGCTGGAGCTGCAGCTGCCGGTGCTCGTCGTCGTCCGGCTGCGACAAGCGCAAGGTCTGCTGCAACGCCTTCCGGTACGGGCAGTGCAACACCCAGGTGCGCTGCTCGGGCGGCGTCGCCTGCCGCGTGGTCAGCTGCGTGGCGCCCTACCAGTGGGCGAACTGCACGACGACCTCGCTCACCGACAACTCGACGTCCGAGCACAGCGCCCCGTGCCTGCCCAAGGCCGGCGCGATCCAGCGCAAGTACGACGCGCTCGGCTCGAACGGCGGCGCGCTCGGCGCCTCGACCAACGCCATCCGCTCGGTCGGCGACGGCCGCGGGCAGTTCCTGTCCTGCCAGCACGGCCGGATCTACGCCGCACCCAACCCGGGCGCGCACGCGATCATGAACGGCTGGGCCCTGACCCGCTGGCAGACCCGCGGGGCGACCAAGGGCGTGCTGGGCTACCCGACGTCCGAGGCCGTCGCGGCCAAGGACGGCAAGGGCCTGGTGCAGCTGTTCGAGGGCGGGGCCATCACCATCACGCCGGGCCGCACCAAGGTGGGGGCCGTCTGGTCGTCGGCCTACACGGTGTGGGTGCGGCTGGGCCGCGAGACCGGCACCCTGGGCTACCCCTCGGGCGACCGCGCCTACCCGACCGGCACCACCTGGTGGGTGCAGACCTTCGGCGCCGGGGCGATCGCCGGCACCACCCACGGCACGGTGGAGGTCACCGGCGCGATCTACACCCGCTGGGCCGCGCTCGGGGGCGCCACGAGCGTGGTCGCCTACCCGGTGGCCGCTCCCGCGAGCGGTCGCGGTGGCGACGGCACCGGCCAGCGGTTCCAGAGCGGCGAGCTGTGGAACCTGGACGGCCGGCCGGCCTACGTCGTGCGCAGCCGCGTGCTGACGCAGTGGAAGGCGGACGGCGGGGTGAGCGGCCGCTGGGGGTTCCCGCTGGGCGACACCGTCGTGCACGGGAACGGCACCCAGGAGCAGACCTTCGAGGGCGGCGTCCTCACCGCCTGAGCACCGGCCGGGGGCCGCCTCGGTTTGGGTTCTGAGCACGACCTGGCGTATCCTGCTGTGTCGGCTCACGATCCATCTCGTCCTCGCCCCGTCCCGCGGCTGGTTCTGGCGGCATGAGGACGCTGTCACACGTGTGCTGAGCACGAAACACCACGAGGTCGTCCGAGCCTGGGCGCCCTCACGACGGAATGCGGAGGACATGGCGAAGAAGGACGGTGTCATCGAGATCGAGGGCACGATCGTCGAGGCTCTGCCGAACGCGATGTTCCGCGTCGAGCTGAGCAACGGCCACAAGGTGCTGGCGCACATCTCAGGCAAGATGCGCCAGCACTACATCCGGATCCTCCCCGAGGACCGCGTGGTCGTCGAGCTCAGCCCGTACGACCTCACCCGCGGCCGGATCGTCTTCCGGTACCGCTGAGGTCCGCACCCGCACCACAGCACGACAGCACGGCCCGCTCCACCCGCACGACCGAACCGTTCACCACGAGCAGACAGCAGGGTTGATGAAGGTCAAGCCGAGCGTCAAGAAGATCTGCGACAAGTGCAAGGTGATCCGCCGCAACGGCCGGGTCATGGTGATCTGCGAGAACCTGCGCCACAAGCAGCGCCAGGGCTGAGCAGAGCACCGCGCACCACCCGCACGACTTCACGACCGCAAGAAGACAGCCGCAGCACCCGACCCCCGCACCGCCGCCCCCGGGCGGCACCGCGGGACGCCACCCCCGGCCGCGGAGGCCGGAGACCCCACCACGCGGTGGGGAACGGTGCTGCACCAGACCTCCGCAGACACCAGATCTGGAGACACGCCACATGGCACGTCTGATCGGCGTCGACCTCCCGCGCGACAAGCGCGTCGAGGTGGCGCTCACCTACATCTTCGGCGTCGGGCGCACCCGCGCCCAGCAGACGCTCACCGCCACCGGGGTCAGCCCCGACGTGCGCGTGCGCGACCTGAGCGACGACGACCTCGTCAAGCTGCGTGACCACCTCGAGGCGAGCTTCAAGCTCGAGGGCGACCTGCGTCGCGAGGTGGCTGCCGACATCCGCCGCAAGGTCGAGATCGGCAGCTACGAGGGGCTGCGGCACCGCCGTGGCCTGCCGGTGCGCGGTCAGCGCACCAAGACCAACGCGCGTACCCGCAAGGGGCCCAAGCGCACCGTGGCCGGCAAGAAGAAGGCCGGCCGCAAGTAGCAGCCCCGAGCGTGCGTGTCGCGCACGCCTCACCTCTGACGTAGGAGAACCACCACATGCCTCCGAAGGGCCGTACTGCCGCGGGCGCCAAGAAGGTGCGCCGCAAGGAGAAGAAGAACGTCGCCCACGGGCACGCTCACATCAAGAGCACGTTCAACAACACGATCGTGTCGATCACCGACCCGACCGGTGCCGTCATCTCGTGGGCCTCGGCCGGCCAGGTCGGCTTCAAGGGCTCGCGCAAGTCGACGCCGTTCGCCGCGCAGATGGCGGCCGAGGCCGCTGCCCGCCGCGCCATGGAGCACGGCATGCGCAAGGTCGACGTCTTCGTCAAGGGCCCGGGCTCGGGCCGCGAGACCGCGATCCGCTCGCTGACCGCGACCGGCCTCGAGGTCGGCTCGATCCAGGACGTCACGCCGGTGCCCCACAACGGCGTCCGTCCCCCC